>JAACDT010000016.1 GCA_009936885.1 Alphaproteobacteria bacterium | reverse complement strand
TCAACAGCAACTGATTGTCCCCCATATATTTTTGTAACATTTTTAAATACAACCTCTGCTGCATTGCTTCTTACACCAAAATCTTTCATCACACTCCCTTCCTTAAGCCGTTATTTTCTCAGCTCGTCTGTGGGTGACGGCTTTGCCAACCACAATTTGCATTAGAACGATAACCGCTAGCATCAGTACGATGAGGGTTGTTGAGTAGGCAATGGCCAGACCATAATCATTATTCTCAACGCGTCCAATGATATAGCTGGTCGCCATATCATATTCCGCACTAACAAGAAAAATAACAGCTGAAATTGCAGTCATTGAGCGCACAAAGCTAAATACAAGTGCTGCTAGAATTGCAGGTCGTAATAGGGGAAGAATAATTCTTGTGAACGTTTGAAAACTATTTGCACCAAGCGTTAAAGATGATTCATCCAGACTTTTATCAAGTTGGCTCATCGCTGCAACACCAGACCGGAGGCCAACAGGCATATTTCGGAAAATAAAACTTACTACTAAAATTATGCCGGTCCCGGTAATTTCGATTGGTGGTACATTGAAGGCAAGGATGTAGCTAACGCCTATAACAGTGCCCGGAATAGCAAAGCTAAGCATTGTTCCAAACTCAAAAGCGCTCTTGGCCGCAAAATTATGTCGTGATAGCAGATAGGCGATCACAAGGCCCATCGCTGCGGTCAGGGGCGCCGCTATTAGTGCAATGGTAAATGTGGTCCAGAAAGAATTCCAGGCAGAGCCAATCCATTGAATGCCATCCTCAGCAAAACTAAAAGAAAATAGGGAAATATAATGTTTAAAGGAGAGGCTGTAATCTAAACCCCACGTTTTTACAAAACTTCCATAAATAATTATGGAATAGATGAGAAGTGTGAATGCTCCCCACGATAGGCCAGTTACAATAATTGGAACAGATAACAATTTTGGTAGTTGCATTGGAAGCCCTGAATCGCCTTTACCAGTAATTGTGGTATATGACTTCTTTCCTAGCCAGAACCGTTGAATATAAAATGCCAGCAAAGTGAAGGACAATAGAACAATCGCGAGAACAGCAGCCTTGCCTTGGTCATATTGGGCACCGACAATTGCAAAGAATATTTCTGTGGACAGCACATCATAGTTGCCCCCCAAAACAAGTGGGTTGCCAAAATCAACCATACTTTCAATGAAGCCAAGTAAAAAAGCATTGGCTAATCCTGGTCGCATAAGCGGTAGTGAAATGGTTTCAAAAACCTGAAGCGGTTTTGCTCTGAGTGTTTGCCCAGCCTCTTCTAAGGAAGGGCTTATGCTCTCCACCACACCAATCAGAACCAAAAAGGCAATCGGTGTATAAGCCAAGGTTTGGGCAAGCACGATACCTGGCAACCCATAAATCCATCTAGTTGGAGCAACCCCAAGGACATCTGCAACAAATGTTGTAACAATGCCTGAGAGTCCAAACAGTAAAATAATGGCTAATCCAATAACAAAGGGGGGAGTAATAATTGGCAATACACTCATTGCCCTTATAACACGTCTAAATTTTAGATTAGTCCGGGTCACCAGAAGCGCAAAAACGAGACCAAGAATTGTTGTTAAAGCGCCGACAATTATTGCCATAAAGAGTGAGTTCAACGCCACACCACATCGCCCGCCACCGATCAAACAGCCAAGTGACCAAATTCGTTTATCTGTGAATTTTTCAATAAAAATAAAAAGTGAATAGCTATTTTGTTCATCAATAAAACCCATGAGGAAAAGCTTGCAGATGGGATAAAAAATAAAAATAGTTACCAGCAGAACAACAAATATAATCATGCTAATGACAAATTTATCACCATACGCCCCGCGTCGCTCAGCAACCCCGATAGAAAATAAAAATAGGCTGGATAGATAATAAAATATTGCCCCATAGCCCATACCGAATTGGCGGTCTGATAGAGGGCCAAACAAATCAGCTAATCCATTAAATTGCCAGCCTCTTATCCCAATAGCTAAGCCCTGCGCCATTAGCCAAAAAAGTCCCAGCCCGCCGCCAATTAAGAACAGATGTGTTTTCAGTCTGCTGCCATCTGGCATAAGGACCGCCAGTCCAGATATCAAAAAGGGCAGAATCAAGGGGGCAAGCCAGCTTTTCTCTCCCATTACAAGAAGCCAGAATAACGGCGCGTAGTCTGTGTCGAACAGATAATCACTTACCATCCATTCAAAGCTAAAAAAACCATCCTCTATTCCGTACCATGGTAATAGAAGACTACCCAAAAGTCCGACTGCTAGCCAAAGGCCAGCAGTCGCATTTGTTTTTGATTTGAAGATGTCCATCACTGAACTTCTCTTGATC
>JAACDT010000132.1 GCA_009936885.1 Alphaproteobacteria bacterium | reverse complement strand
GAAACACATGGTCTGCCCATTCCGCGTGCGACAACGGCTGCATGACTTGTCATCCCGCCTCTTGCGGTAAGGATCCCGGCTGCGGCATGCATGCCATGAATGTCTTCTGGGCTTGTTTCGACCCTTAATAAAATCACTCTGCGGCCTTGATTTGCGATTGCTTCTGCAGAATCCGCATCAAGGACAATTTCGCCTGATGCAGCCCCTGGGCTTGCTGGCAACCCTTTAAGCAATAGCTGCTTTGGTGCGTCTGGGTCTAAGGTGGGGTGAAGCAGTTGGTCTAACGTTTCAGGCTCTATTCGGCACACCGCCTCCTGTTTGGTGATAAGGCCTTCATTTGCCAAATCAACCGCGATACCAACGGCAGCATCGGCTGTGCGTTTACCAGACCTTGTTTGCAGCATATAAAGCGTGTTTTGCTGTACCGTAAATTCAAGGTCTTGCATGTCCTTATAATGTATTTCGAGCCTCTGGCGAACTTCATTTAGCTGTCCGTAAACATCTGGCATCTTCTCTTCCATCGACTGGCCATTTCCGCCGCTTGATTCTTTCGTAAGCGGGAATGGTGTTCTAATACCAGCAACCACGTCCTCGCCTTGGGCGTTAATCAGGTATTCCCCATAAAATTCTTTAGTTCCAGTAGAAGGGTTTCGCGTAAAGGCAACACCAGTTGCACAATCATCACCAAGATTTCCAAACACCATAGCTTGCACATTTACCGCTGTTCCCCAACCAACCGGAATTTGATTCAAACGGCGATAGGTGATAGCGCGCTGGTTCATCCAACTTTTAAAGACAGCCCCAATAGCACCCCATATCTGCTCATAAGCATCTTGCGGAAAAGAGGTGCCTGTATTGTCCTCAACCAATTTTTTATAATCAACAACAAGCTGTTTTAAATCATCTGCTGAAAGCTCGGTATCTTCATCAACATCTGCTTTAGATTTTGCATCTTCCAGGATATCTTCAAATAAGTCGTGATCTACTTCAAGAACGACGTCACTAAACATCTGTATAAACCGGCGATAGCTATCATATGCAAATCGTGGGTCGCCGCTTGAATGCGCAAGACCCTCAACCACCTCATCATTAAGCCCAAGGTTTAAAACCGTATCCATCATACCTGGCATTGATGCCCGAGCACCAGAACGGATAGATAGAAGCAAGGGTTTTGATGCATCCGCAAAATCAAGCTTTGTTTGTAATTCAATTTGTTTTAAAGCGGATAATACTTGGTTCCTTAGCTCATCTGGGTAGGTTTCCTCATTATCATAATAATAGGTACAAACCTCAGTTGTAATGGTAAAGCCAGGAGGCACAGGAAGACCTATAGATGCCATTTCAGCTAGGTTAGCGCCCTTGCCACCAAGAAGATTGCGCATGCTTGCATCCCCGTCACAGCCGTTGGCACCAAATGCATAAACCCATTTATTTTCTGACATCCTTAACTCCTATATTCCTATTGCATTCGTAACTTGCCCAAAAAAATAGACAGACTATTTTTCGATTTTTCCTAAATCAGCGATATTGTGGATTTTCGTACAGACAAGCGATAATAAATTTAATCTATTTTTGCGTATCTCAGGATCATCGTCATTTACAATAACTGTTTCAAAAAATTTTGTGATAGGCTCATATATTGCACTAAAGCTCTGGATGGTTCCATAAATTTCATTCTCTCCAACATCATCTGGTAGCGACAAAGCCGCTTCATACAATTGTGTTTCAGCTGGGAGTTGGAATAAAGAGACATCAACTGAGGCAGTATCTATCACCTCTATTGAGGTTTGAGTTAAATTTGAGTTATTGTTATCCTTTTTTGCCTCTGCAGCAAGGATGTTTGATGCTCTTCTCCATCCCTCTAATAGCTCTTTGCCAGCAGGCGCATCCAGCATCTTGTCAATTGATTTTACTTTTTCAATTTGGATTTGAAGATTATGAATATCGGCATCAATAATTGCAGCTGATACAACATCATGAGAGATACCTTGATCTCTTAATCTGACTTTTAGTCTTTCTGTTATAAATAATGCAAGATCATCCTCAAATGAATCGAAACCATATAAATGAGCAGCTTTACTTAAAACCTCATCTAACGGCAGGGAAATCGAACGCTCATCTATCATTCTTAAAATACCAAGAGCCGCTCTGCGAAGCGCAAAAGGATCCTTAGACCCGGTTGGTTTAACATTTATCCCAAAAAAGCCAACAAGTGTATCAATTTTATCAGCCATCGACACTGCAATTCCTTCTGCAGTTTCTGGCAGTTTATCATCGGCACCTTGAGGACAATAATGGTCACGTATCGCAACCACCTGCGGTGTTGCCACATCATATGCGGATGCATAATAACTCCCCATTACTCCTTGTAATTCGGGGAATTCGACAACCATGCCAGTAACCAAATCAGATTTAGATAAACCTGCTGCCTGAAATGCATCAGCCTTGTTACATTCTGGAATATAGCTGGCTATTAAGGCTACCAGCGCTTCCATTCGATCAACTTTTTGGCGTACTTGGCCAAGGCCTTTATAAAAGGTAATATCTCCAAGCTTTTTGCGATATTCTCTTAAATGTGTTGCTTTATCTGCATTCCAGAAAAACAACGCATCAGATAGACGTGCGCGTAAAACACGCTCATTTCCTTTAAGTATCAGCGCATCATTTTGCGTATCTGGCTTGCGGTCAGCAACAAGCAGGAAATAAGGCGCAATTTTGCCATTTTCATCTTCAAGTGCGAAATATTTTTGGTGCACTCTCATTGACGTAACAAGCACCTCATCTGGCAAAATCATAAATGTATCGTCAATTCTACCACATAAAACATTCGGGGATTCAACCAGCCCGCAGACCTCTTCCAAAAGGGTATCGTCTCTGCGCAACTGCAGGCCTTTTTGCTCTGCTATCTTCAATGCATTTTTAAGAATAAAATTTTGGCGCTCTTGCAAATCAACCAGAACATTCAATTCGCGCATTTTATTCAAATAATGCTCAAATCCTGTAATTTGAAACGGCGTGTTGTGATAAGCAGAATGACCATACCCAGAATTAGTGAATTCAATAGTCATTCCCCCACCTAAATCCAAACTGCCCGGCAACAACGCGCCATCAAGAACAACATTAATGTAATGTAACGGGCGAACCCAGCTTAATCTAGACGTGCCCCAGCGCTGACTCTTAGGCCATGGAAATTCTGCTATTAAATTATATACAAGCTCTGGAATAAGCGTTTCACTATGTCTTCCTTTTTCCAGAATCTCTGCAAAATAAAACGCGCCCTTATCGGTTTGTCTTGTTACAAGCTGTGATTCTAAAATACCAGCTGATTTGCAAAATCCATCTATTGCCTGCTGAGGAGAGCCTACTTTAGGCCCTCGTTTTTCAACCACCCTGTCATCTTGTTGTTTTATGACACCTGATAAGCTAACTGCCATATGCTTTGGCCCGATTGCCGATTTTATCTCTGTAGCTGAACCTCTATCTAGCAACCCGTGTTCCGATAATCTAGAGGACAGAAATTCAGCCATATGGCGTATTGCATTTTGTTGCATTCGTGCTGGAATTTCTTCACAGATCACTTCAATGAATAGCTCACTCATGATGAATTGCTTTCAGCTGTTTTGGCAACCCAAGCCTCGCAGCAGCCTTTTGCAAGCTGTCTTACTCTGCCAATATAGCTCTGACGCTCCGTAACAGAAATAACACCTCGCGCATCGAGCAGGTTAAACAGATGGCTTGCTTTCATGCATTGATCATATGCTGGCAAAGGCAAAGCTGGTTCTGCTGAAAGTAAGTTTGCACATTCTGCCTCTGCATCATTAAAATGAGATAGCAGAATTGCTGTATCTGCTAATTCGAAATTCCACTTTGAGAATTCTTTCTCAGCAAGATTAAAAATATCACCATACAGTTTGCCGCCTTCAGAGGCAGGCACGCCGTCCCAATCCAGCTCATACACATTCTCAATTCCTTGTATAAACATGGCTAGACGTTCTAACCCGTAGGTTAATTCAAGAGGCACTGGATCACATTCAATTCCACCAACTTGCTGGAAGTAGGTAAATTGCGATACTTCCATCCCATCGCACCATACCTCCCAGCCAAGACCCCATGCACCAAGAGTGGGCGATTCCCAGTCATCTTCAACAAATCGAATATCATGTTTGTGAATATCTAAGCCAATTGCTTGCAATGAGCCTAGATATAATTCTTGCGAATTTTCAGGAGATGGTTTGATGATAGTCTGAAATTGATAATAATGTTGAAGCCTGTTTGGGTTTTCACCATAACGCCCGTCTGTTGGGCGCCGTGAAGGCTGCACATAAGCTGCCTTCCAGTGGAAATCCGGGCCAAGAGAACGCAATGTGGTTGCTGGATGAAACGTGCCAGCGCCTACCTCCATATCATAGGGCTGGAGAATGACACATCCCTGTTTTGCCCAATATGTTTGCAGATTTAAAAAAATGGATTGGAAATCTATTTGCATCGACCAGTAAGCATCTTTATAAGTTTGTCGCAACGCTACATCAAATCACATAGTTAAATCAACATTTGATTAATCAGTAATACCACAATCAGAACGATCACACCCAGCGCCAGCGGTGAAGGTTGCACAAGTAGAGCAATAAACAGCTGCAATAGTTTCAGAATCCCTATCAGCTTTTTTGTCTGCAGTATCAGAATTACT
>JAACDT010000131.1 GCA_009936885.1 Alphaproteobacteria bacterium | reverse complement strand
CGCGTTTCATGTCGTATCTGAGCTTATTTACATTTGCCATGTTGATGCTTGTGACATCTGATAACCTGCTTCAATTGTTTTTTGGATGGGAAGGCGTTGGTGTTGCATCTTATTTATTAATTGGTTTTTGGTACCATAAGCCGTCTGCCCATAAGGCGGCAATGAAAGCCTTTATTGTAAATAGAGTTGGTGATTTTGGATTTGCTCTTGGCATTTTTGTAATCTTTTATGTATTTGGTAGTATAGAGTTTGATGACATTTTTTCTAATGCATCTGATTTTTCTAAAACCACTATTGTATTTTTAGGTTTTGAGTTGCCAGCATTAGAAGTGGCTGCAATATTATTATTTATTGGTGCGATGGGTAAATCTGCCCAGCTTGGATTGCATACTTGGCTTCCTGATGCCATGGAAGGGCCAACCCCTGTATCAGCCCTTATACATGCAGCAACAATGGTAACAGCAGGGATTTTCCTTGTTTGCAGATTATCCCCTGTTATTGAATATGCGCCATTTGCACTTGATGTGATAACAGTAGTTGGCGCGCTTACCGCAATTTTTGCTGCTACGATTGGAATGACACAAGTTGATATTAAGCGCGTAATAGCCTATTCTACCTGTTCACAATTAGGATATATGTTTTTTGCAGCGGGTGTTTCTGCCTATCCAGCCGCGATGTTTCATCTCACCACCCATGCTTTTTTCAAGGCGCTTTTATTTTTAGGGGCAGGGTCTGTCATACATGCGCTTTCAGATGAGCAGGATTTGCGAAATATGGGAGGTATTTGGCGGAAAATCCCAATAACCTACTGCTTAATGTGGATAGGCTCACTAGCATTAGCAGGCTTTCCGTTTTTTGCAGGCTATTACTCAAAAGATATGATTTTAGAGGCAGCCTGGGCCTCTCACAGCTTTACAGGTCAAATGGCCTTTTGGCTTGGCTGTGCTGCTGCATTGTTAACTGCATTTTATAGCTGGCGTTTATTGATAATGGCCTTTCACGGCAAGCCGCGTTGTAGTGCAGAGGTGTTTGAGCATGTTCATGAATCCCCACCAATTATGATATTGCCTCTTATTCCGCTTGCCTTTGGAGCGATTTTTGCGGGCTGGTTTGGTTATCAAAGCTTTGTTGGCTATGATATGAGTTATTTCTGGGGAGACTCACTGTTTATATTACCTGAACATCATGCGATGGAAGAGGCACATCACGTTGCAGAATGGGTAAAAAGACTTCCCGTTATTCTCGCCGCGGCAGGCGTTGGTTTGGCTATTATCGCATACCTAATCATTCCGTCTTTGCCTGCACGGGTAGTGTCGATGGCAAGGCCAATACATACGCTTTTCTTCAATAAATGGTTTTTTGACGAGTTATATGACCTATTATTTGTGCGTGCATCGGTTCGTTTTGGCACGTTTTTGTGGGTTAAAGGTGATAAGCAAACCATTGATGCGTTTGGACCTGATGGCTTGTCTGGGCTCGTGCTTAATGGCTCTAACAAATTGTCAAAATTACAATCTGGATATGTTTATCACTATGCATTTGCTATGATGATAGGGGTTGTAATGTTGTTGTCCTGGTATTTCAGCGGATTTGGGAGATAAGATATGCTGTCATCTTGGCCAATTCTGTCTATCGTAACGTTCCTTCCTCTTATGGGTGTTTTGTTTATTCTCCTAGCAAGCGGGAATAACAAATCGTCCGAGCATAATTGTAAAATGCTTACAATTTGGGTTTCTAGTTTCACATTTATTGTATCTCTTATCTTGTATTTCGGATTTGATACCACGATGGCTGGCTATCAATTCGAAGAGCAGGTTGAATGGATCGCAGGTAGCGGTATATCCTATCATTTGGGTGTGGATGGCATATCGATGCCCTTGATTTTGCTATCAACATTTTTAACACCGCTTTCGATATTAGCGAGCTGGCATTCCATTAAAAATAAAGTCCGCGAATTTATGATAGCATTCCTCGTGTTAGAAACGATGATGGTTGGAATGTTTGCATCACTTGATATGATGATGTTCTATTTGTTTTTTGAAGGCGTATTAATTCCGATGTTTTTGATCATCGGAATTTGGGGCGGGCCGCGGAGAGTATATGCTGCTTTTAAATTCTTTTTATATACGCTTGCAGGCTCCGTTTTGATGCTCGTTGGTATTATGGTTATGTATCTGCAAGCTGGAACAACTGATATTCCTGTTCTTTCAGATTTTAACTTCCCGCCACAGCTACAATACTGGCTGTTTATTGGCTTTTTTGCCTCATTTGCTGTAAAAGTTCCCATGTGGCCTGTTCATACATGGCTGCCTGATGCGCATGTGGAGGCCCCAACGGCTGGGTCAATGATTTTGGCTGGTGTGTTATTAAAAATGGGTGGGTATGGTTTTATTCGCTTCTCATTACCTATGTTTCCAGATGCATCTGTCTATTTTGCACCCTTTATATTTGTACTTTCGGTTGTTGCTATAATTTATACATCTCTCGTCGCGCTTGCACAGAGCGATATGAAAAAGCTAATTGCTTATTCTTCTGTGGCGCATATGGGGTTTGTGACAATCGGCATCTTTACTCTGAATGAGCAAGGAATAACAGGTGCAATGTTTCAGATGATTAGTCATGGTCTTGTATCTGCCGCCCTGTTCTTTTGTGTTGGTATTGTTTATGACAGGCTGCATACAAGAGAAATAGATGCTTATGGCGGCGTCGCAGATGTAATGCCAAACTATGCGGTGTTTTTTATGATTATGATGCTTGCATCTGTTGGTCTGCCAGGAACGTCAGGATTTGTTGGCGAAATTTTGGTGCTCGTTGGCGCTTATCAAGCAAGTTCACTCGTTGCGTTTTTTGCTGCAACAGGTTTGGTTCTTGGTGCAACTTATATGTTGTGGCTTTACCGCAGAGTTGTTTTTGGAAGAGCTGAAAAAGGGGAGGTTATTCGTATGCCTGTCCTGAATAATCGGGAAATCACAATTTTGGCACCATTAACAATTTTTATTGTGTGGTTTGGGGTATATCCAGCACCCCTGTTAGATGTCTTGAACCCGGTGGTTGCTTTGATTAGTGAAGCTGTGTCGAACACCCAAATGGCAACAGCCAATATCCAATAACCAATTTAAAGGATTTATTCTAAACTATGCTGTTTACACAAATGACTTTTCAAGCCGCTATGCCAGAATATATTCTGGCAGTTGTGGCATTAGGCCTTGTTTTAATGGCTGCCTTTACTGGGGAGTCTCTTGGTTCTAGAAGACTTGTAAAAATGATTGCATTGGTAGGGTATGGGTTTGCATTTGCAACTACTTTTATATTGCCGTCAGAAAGCCAAGTTATTTTTCTTGGTTTGTTTAAAATAGATGGTTTTCTGGTTTATATGAAGGGATTGGTGCTTATCGGGGCGTTTTTTGCGTGTTGGATGGTTGATGAAGATTGGTCTGATGGAGTGGAAAAACCTGAATATCAGGTTTTAATTATGCTTGCCACTTTAGGTATGCTGTTAATGATTTCGGCTAATGATCTGATTTCATTATATATGGGTCTTGAGCTACAATCTCTTCCTCTTTATGTTATTGCTGCGATGAATACACGTTCCCTTAAATCATCTGAAGCCGGATTGAAATATTTTCTGCTAGGTGCTTTGTCATCAGGAATGCTGTTATATGGCGCCTCTTTAATTTACGGTTTCAGTGGCTCTACCCAGTTTGGAGAAATTGCATCAAGTATTGCCCAGAATGGCGCGTCGTCAGGGATGATTATTGGGGTTGTATTCCTGCTGTCTGGATTGGCGTTTAAGGTTTCTGCAGCACCGTTCCATATGTGGACACCAGATGTATATGAGGGCGCGCCTACGCCAGTTACAGCTTTATTTGCAATAGCGCCCAAGGTTGCTGCCATCTCGCTACTTCTGAATGTTACACATTTCGTGTTTGCTGATATCCGACTGGAATGGATGCAAGTAATAATCGCACTTTCTGTTGCATCGATGGCTGTTGGTGCTTATGGTGCCATTATGCAAAAAGACTTAAAGCGTATGATGGCCTATTCATCTATTGCGCATATGGGGTATGCTCTTGCTGGGTTGGCTGCAGGAACACAGCAAGGTGCGGCAGGTGTGATGATTTATATGACAACCTATATTTTTATGGGAGCTGGTACCTTTTCAATCATTTTGATGATGAGGCGTGATGGACTTCCTGTTCAAAAATTATCTGATTTAGCGGGCTTTTCATCTACTCATCCTTATTGCGCTTTTGGATTGATGGTATTTATGTTTTCTATGGCAGGCATTCCGCCATTGGCTGGATTTTTTGCAAAATGGTACGTGTTTTTAGCAGCAGTTAATGCAGGTTTAATTCCATTAGCGATATTAGGGGTTTTAACCTCTGTCATTGGGGCTTTTTATTATTTGCGTATTATCAAGCTGATGTATTTTGAGGATGTTGACCAGCCACTAGATACTAATGCACCAAAGGAAAACATTATTATTCTTACCGCTTCATTGGTGGTAACTGGTTTATTTTTATTTATTATCGGTCCATTACGTGAATGGACTTACTTTGCAGCAACTAATTTTCCGATATCCGGTGCGTTATAATGGGAGCATTTATGGCCGAGAGATATTTACCCAAGTGGGAGCTTCATCGTCAAGATACTGCCACTTCTGCTTTGGACTTAGCAAAAGATTTCATTGACAATTCAGAGTTACTGCCTCAAGGAAATTCATTTTCGGTTGCGGAGCAGACAGCAGGACGTGGAAGAATGGGACGTAGTTGGATATCCCGTAAAAATGATGGGATGTATCTTTCTGTTATTTTATCTCCTAAACGTGCTCAAGCTGAATGGCCAACATTGTCATTTGTTGCCTCTCTTGCGGCTATACAAACGCTAAATTCTATTTGTCCAGATGTACCGGTTTTACTAAAATGGCCAAATGATTTAATGGCTGAAGATAGAAAGCTGGGCGGCATTTTGCTTGAAGCAGATGGACCGCACGCAATTGTAGGGTGCGGTATTAATATTAAAAATGCGCCAGAGATAACAGATTCCCTGTTTCCATCAACCGACATCGCAAAATACCAATCCAAAATACCAGAGCCACAAGAATTAGCAGAATTATACATTAATAATTTGGAGAATTTGTATCAAATTTGGCAAAATTGTGGGCCAGCCCCTCTTTTGGCTAGATGGCAGGACAAGTCCAATATAATCGGAAGGCAGTTAACCGTTACCTTAGGTGATAAGTCTGTGACAGGCATCTGTGATGCATTAGAGCCAGATGGTCGTTTAAATCTAGTCGACATGGATGGAAACGTTCATCTCATCACGGTAGGAGACGTGGTGTTGATGGGAGAGGTTAATGCTTCTCGCAATTGATTGCGGAAACACACATGTTGTTTTTGGCATATTTAATCATTCTGATTTACGTTATAGCTGGCGGGCTCAAACCTCTGATACGATTAATAAGGAGCGTTTTTTATCCTCGTTCTTGGAACAATTGGCACATTTTGGCTTAAGGCTACCTGACATAACAGACGTTATTATTGCTTCGGTTGTGATAGAGGCAACGCATTGTTTTGATTATTTAGAACATTCCATTGCAATTTCATTTCGCTCTATTGCAAACCCATCAATAATTTTGCCAATTGATATTGATGTACCAGATCCATCTCAGGTTGGTGCAGATAGAATTGTAAATGCAGTTGCAGGCTCATCCTTAACCAAGTCAGATGTTATTATTGTAGATTTTGGGACTGCTACTACGTTTGATGTTGTTAAGATGAGTGCTGGCAGGGCTGTTTATAAAGGGGGGATTATTGCGCCTGGCGTTAATTTATCTGTGAAAGCGCTCAGCAATGCGGCATCAAAACTCCCTGATATAAATCTGAATGTTCGACCAATGCATCTCAAAGTGATAGGCACAAACACACAAGATGCAATGTGGTCAGGGATAATATGGGGATATGTTGGACTAATTGAAGGTATTATTCATAAAATAAGAGGCGAATCAGAAAGTGATTTTGAAATCATAACAACTGGCGGGCTGGCATCATTGTATTTGCCATACTGTGATCTAATTAAACAACAGGAACCAAATTTGACCTTATTAGGGTTGTATCAAATCGCCAAAATTAATGGATATAAATAGATGAATTTTTTAAAAGACGAGCTTATTTTTGTTCCGCTAGGGGGGGCTGGCGAAATTGGAATGAATGTAAATTTGTATCATTATAAATCTGATTGGTTGATGATTGATCTTGGAATTAGTTTTAGTGATGAGACTACCCCTGGGGTAGATATTATATTGCCTGATATTCGGTTTGCTGAAGAGCAGAAAGTAAATCTGCGGGGTATCATTCTATCCCACGCGCACGAAGATCATTTTGGCGCTATCCCTTATTTGTGGGATAAATTACAGGTACCAATCTATGGAACTGCCTTTACGCTTGCTTTGTTACGCCGCAAATTAGCAGAAGCAAAATTACCTGAAAAAATTCCTTTGCATGAAATAAAGTATAATGTCGATTATAACTTTGGCGCTTTAACAGTTGAATTTGTTGCATTATCGCATTCGATACCTGACCCGGCTGCACTGATAATCAAGACAGACAAAGGCCAGATACTCCATACAGGAGACTGGAAGCTTGATGAAACCCCAATGCTAGGGGGCAAGACAGATGTTGCTAGATTAAAGCAAATTGGGGATGAGGGTGTTATTGCGCTTATCGGTGATTCAACCAATGCAATGGTGGCTGGCAGAACCCCATCAGAGGCCGTTGCGCGGAAAGGATTAACAGATGTAATCGCAAATGCACAACAGACTGTAGCTATTACTTGTTTTGCAAGTAATGTGGCTCGCATAGACTCCATCGTTGCAGCTGCAAAAGCAAATAACCGCCATGTGTGCGTGGTTGGACGCGCACTTCACCGTGCTATTTCAGCTGCAAGGGATACAGGATATCTTAAAGATTTGCCAGATTTTGTATCAGAGGCAGATGCGGGGTTAATGCCAAGGGAGAATCTTGTTATTATTTGTACAGGCTCACAAGGTGAGGCAAGAGCCGCCCTGGCGAAAATTGCCAATGGTATGCATGAAAATATTAAACTGAATAGCGGTGATACGGTTATTTATTCATCTCGTCAGATTCCTGGGAATGAAAACGCCATTGCCAAAGTTCAAAATCAACTTCTGCGGCAAAAAATAAAAATTGTTACTGATGAGGACGCTCCTGTTCATGTCTCTGGACATCCTGCAAGAGATGAATTAATCGATTTATATAATTTGGTTCGCCCAAAAATTGCCATTCCAGTGCATGGAACAGCAAGGCACTTAGAAGCTCATGCAAAGTTAGCTGTATCGTGCCAAGTCTCCCAAACACTTATTCCGGAAAATGGAGACGTAATTAAATTTTCTAGCAGTAACGCGAATAAAGTTGATAGCATACAAGTATCTCAATTTACCCATGAATCAGGTAATGTGGTTGATTTACAATCAGATATGTTGAGATCAAGAAGGCAGATGCTATGGAATGGCTCTGTTAGTGTATCCATTTTGTTGGATCAAATGGGCGGGCTCATGCAGGCACCAGCAGTAAGTCAGGATGGCGTTTGCATTATAGAAGAAGAGAGCGACTATTTAGCTGACATTAGTATGTTGGTTGATACGCAAATGGAAAAGGCAAACACAAAAATATTGATAGATGATAGCGCGATTGAAACGATGTTAATTGGTAAAGTGAAAAGTGCTACTAAATCTAGATTTCGTATTAGACCAAAAGTGCATATGCACGTAATTCGTATCGCCGGATAGCTACAAAAGGATTATTTTTATTGGATATCGTTTCATCAATTGTTGTTTATATATTACTGTGGTGGTGGGTTTTTCTGATGGTGCTTCCTTTTGGCAGTGCTCCGCCAGAAATTCCTGAAAAAGGTCACGCAACATCTGCGCCCGCAAACCCTGAAATGCTTAAAAAAATAATAGCCACCACGATTATATCCGCCATTTTGTTTATAGTTGTTAAGTTGGTAATCGAATCGGAGATCTTTGCGTTTAGATAAAAAAAACAAGGCAATGTGCCTTGTTTTTTTCGCGCCACAAAATATGGCGTTATTTTCTCCCTAAACTCGGCCCCACTTTTCACATTAAACCGATAATAAAAGAATAAAATAATGACATGAAACTGTCACGAAAAAAATAGGTTTAATTATTGTATGGTGAAATAAAAATTAATTTACATCTGATAAGATGTTTTCTAAACATACTCTTAAACCGCATCAAAAAAAGATAGTTATTTTTCTGATTTTTTAAAATAACTTCGAACATAAGGTAATAACTTGGCTATCGAAATATTAATCGCAAGTGACCATGGCGGCATAAGGCTAAAATCGACTTTGATATCACACCTTACCGCTAATGGCATGACAGCAACAGATCTGGGTCCTAAAGCAGATAGTACTTCTGTTGATTATCCTGATTATGCTGCTAAATTGGCGCGTTTAATACGCTCAAATGATGTAATGGGTATTTTGATTTGCGGATCTGGTATTGGAATGTCTATTGCTGTTAATCGATATGAGTGGGTAAGAGCGGCATTAGTGCATGATGAAACTTCGGCAAGGTTGTGCCGCGAGCATAATAATGCAAATGTTATTGTCCTCGGTGAACGTTTAATCGGAGAATTGACAGCAATATCTTGTGTTGATGTATTTCTTGACACAGTCTTTGCTGGAGGGCGTCACCAAAGGCGTGTGGAAAAACTTAGCAATCCATCTGGCTTATTAACACCATAGGAGAAATAATATGCATCAGGATAAAAAAATGTTTATTGATACTCTGGCAATTGGCGATCCAGAAGTTGCTGAAGCTATCGAATATGAGTTGGTGCGCCAGCAAGACCAAATAGAAATGATAGCGTCAGAAAATATTGTTTCTTCAGCTGTGTTGCAAGCGCAAGGTTCTGTATTAACAAATAAATATGCAGAAGGATATTCTGGTAGACGCTATTATGGTGGCTGTGAGTATGTAGATGTTGTTGAGACATTAGCCATTGAACGTGCCAAGAAATTATTTAATTGTGAGTTTGTTAACGTGCAGCCACATTCAGGCGCGCAAGCAAATCAGGCTGTCTTTCTGGCATTATTATCCCCAAATGATACCGTGTTGGGGATGTCTCTTGCCTCTGGCGGGCATCTTACACATGGAAGTGCTCCAAATCTTTCAGGCAAGTGGTTTAACGCGGTTCAATATGGGGTAAGCCGTCAAACAGGTTTAATTGATTTTGACGAAGTTCGAGAATTAGCAAAAGAACATAAGCCAAAAATGATATTGGCAGGTGCATCAGCCTATCCAAGGCAAATTGATTTTTCTAAATTCCGTGAAATTGCAGACGAAGTAAGCGCACTTTTGATGGTTGATATGGCTCATATATCTGGATTAGTAGCAACTGGTCTGCATCCAAGCCCGGTTCCATATGCAGATATCGTAACCTCCACAACTCATAAAACATTGAGAGCGGGTCGAGGCGGCATTATTTTAACTGATAATGTGGAACTTGGTAAGAAAATTAATTCCGCTGTATTTCCAGGCTTGCAAGGCGGTCCTTTGATGCATGCTATTGCTGGCAAAGCAGTTGGCTTCAAAGAAGCATTAGAGCCTGAATTTAAGACGTATATTCAATCTGTTATAAATAACGCTATCAGGTTGGGTGAGGTTTTAAAGGAGCGTGGCCTTGACCTTGTCTCTGATGGAACAGATACCCATCTCGTGCTTGTTGATCTAAGGCCGAAGGCCCTTACGGGCAATATAACCGAAGTCAGTTTAGAAGCTGCAGGAATAACTTGTAATAAAAATGGTGTTCCATTTGACCCTGAAAAACCAATGGTAACGTCTGGTGTTAGGCTTGGCACACCTGCTGGTACCACGCGGGGGTTTGGTCTATCTGAATTTGAACAGGTGGGGCATATTATCGGGGATGTATTAGATGGCTTAGCTTCTAATAAATCTGATAATTCGGTTGCTGAAAAGCAAGCAAGAGCACAGATCTTGGAATTATGTCAACGCTTTCCAATTTATTGAGGGGATGGTTAGCGCTAAAGTCTCCTAGATAATAAATTTAATGCAGGGTTGTTTGAGATGTTATGTCCATTTTGTAAATCAGAAGATACGCAAGTAAAGGATTCTCGCCCATCAGAGGATGGAACCGCGATTAGAAGGCGCCGGCAATGTAATAGTTGCGATGCGCGTTTTACAACCTTCGAGCGGGTGCAATTGCGTGAAGTTTCTGTCATTAAAAGAGATGGCAGCAAAGCATTATTTGACAGAGACAAATTGGCAAAATCATTCAAAATTGCGTTACGCAAAAGAGATATTGAACCTGATAGAATAGATCAAGAAATCAATGAGATAGTAAAAAAACTTGAATCCACGGGTGAGCCTGATGTTGCGTCTGAGTATATAGGCTCGCTTGTTATGAAGGCCTTGTCCAAACTTGATAAGGTAGGATATGTTAGATACGCATCTGTTTATCGCAATTTTGCAGATCCTCAAGATTTTGAAGAATTTGTGAATGAGCTTCAAAAGTGAAACAGGCTTCATCATTGGATGCGATCGATGCTCACTGGATGAGATGTGCTATCGCATTAAGCAATAAAGCTCAGGGGCTTACCTCAGAAAATCCAAATGTTGGCTGTGTTATTATTGATGCGGATGGTAATCTGTGTGCTTCTGGAAATACACAAGCAGGCGGGCGCCCGCATGCTGAACAGGTAGCATTAGAAAAAGCAGGAACTAACGCTAATCAAGCTACCTTATATGTTACGTTAGAGCCTTGTTCTCATTTTGGAAAAACAATGCCATGCTCAATCGCTATTATCGAAGCTGGCATTAAAAGAGTGGTTGTAGGCATTATTGACCCCGATACCCGCGTGAATGGTCAGGGTATAGAGCAGCTAAGACAAGCTGGCATTTGCGTTGAAATTAATGTGTTGGGTAGGGAAGTTGCTGATACTATACCCTCTTTCTTGGCAAGAAAAAAATTAACGCTAGATGGTCTGGAGCCTGCCTTAAACGCAATGCCTTATATTACGGTGAAAATAGCACATAGTCTTGATGGCTTTGTGAGTAAGGCAAGAGGAAAGGGAGGCCAAATATCAAATCAGGTTTCGTCTGCATATGTACATGATTTGAGAAGCAGAGTAGATGCTGTATTGATTAGCCAGAAAACAGCGCTTGTGGATAACCCGCGCCTAACAGCTAGAATTGAAGGGTTTAAACATCCAACAACACGGATAGTGCTAGACAGAGATTTTGAGCTTTTAGAAAAAAGTTTGCTTGTACAAACAAGTGATATACATCCATTAATCATCGTTTGTCAAAACAAACCAGACCCCACACATTGGGTGTATCAAAGGCAAAAAAAAGATAATATTCAGCTGGTAATTATGAATGAAAATTACAGGTTAGAGTCTATTTTAAAAGCTTTACTCCAACAGGGTCAGGGTCACCTATTAGTCGAGGCTGGACCGCGATTATTAGAAGCTGTTTTGTCGGCTAAGCTTGCTGACGAATTTATACAAATAATCAGCCCACTGAAAATGGAAATTGGATTATCTATTGTAAATACAGAACAATCGGTAGTATTTTCGCCGCCACCGCCTTATGTAGTATCTAAGCAATTTAATCTTGCTGAAGATAGTGTTAAAATTTGGAAAAAATAGAAATTCAGAATGTTTACAGGCATCATTACAGATATTGGTGAGTTAGTATCCTTGGATAAGCAAGGGGATTGGCGCTTGAGAATCAAAACCAATTGGGAAAAAACCGAAATTACCATTGGCGCGTCTGTCGCTTGTTCAGGCATCTGCCTGACCGTTATTGAACGAGACGATAATTATTTTGACGTGGCCGCTTCAATGGAAACATTATCCGTTACCACGCTGCAAAGTTGGCAAATTGGAACAAAAATCAATCTGGAGAGAGCGCTTCGAATGGGGGATGAGCTTGGTGGCCATATCGTATCTGGGCATGTGGATGGTATTGCAACTATTACAGATATCAAACCTGAAAAAGATTCCCATCAAATTCGCTTTGAAATAGATGATACTGTAAATGGTCTAATTGCAAGTAAAGGTTCTGTTAGTATTGATGGAATATCATTAACCGTAAATTCCGTAGCGAAGAACAGCTTTGATGTAAATATTATTGCTCACACCTGGCAGGAAACAACTCTTGGAAATCGTATGGTTGGTGATACAGTAAACCTTGAAATTGATATGTTAGCTCGCTATGTTGCAAGGATGATTGAAACCCAAAAAAACCCATAAAAACATAGAGATAACACCTCATTTTAATATACTTATGGAACTAACCAAAGGAATTAACCAAAGGAATTAAATTGTGTCAGATTTAAACGTAGTAGGTATTGATCCGATTGAGGATGTGATAGCTGACGCCGCAGCTGGAAGGCTGTTTATTCTTGTAGATGATCAAGATAGAGAAAATGAAGGTGATTTATGCGTTATTGGCGAATATGCAACGCCAGAGGCTATCAACTTTATGGCTACTCATGGTAGAGGCTTGATCTGCCTTGCACTCACGCGTGAGAAGTCAGATGAGCTTGGTTTAAGCCTTATGGAACAGAGAAATGAATCGCGCCATTCCACTGCGTTTACCACCTCAATCGAAGCAAGGGAGGGGGTTACTACAGGGATTTCTGCACATGATAGATCCCATACTATAAATGTAGCAATCAAGCCTGATGCCACAATTAATGATATCACAACCCCAGGGCATATCTTCCCGCTAGTTGCTCGTGCAGGAGGCACATTGGTGAGGGCAGGGCATACGGAGGCGGTAATTGATATTGCCAAGGCTGCAAGCGCTAATGCAAGCGGGGTTATCTGTGAGATAATGAATGATGATGGAAGTATGGCAAGATTACCTGACTTGGTTACTTTTGCTAAAAAACATGATTTAAAAATCGGGGCAATCGCTGAGTTAATTGCATGGCGCAGGCGTAATGAGACGCTTGTATCCAGAATATCTGAAACGGTCATCAATTCAAACTTTGGCGGGTCTTGGCGCATGATGGTCTACCGTAATGACATAACTGGCGTAGAGCATATTGCTTTATTGAAAGGTGATTTGCTAACCTCTGAGCCTGTATTGGTAAGAATGCACGCACTTGATATTATGGTTGATGTATTAGGAGAAACAAATCAGCATCGCTCATTTGGAGAATTGCACAAGGCCATGAATATGATTGCGGAGAAAGGCAGGGGCCTTATTGTCTTGTTACGAGAGGCAAACTCCAGCAGTAAATTTCATCTTGCTGCATCTAGAGTTGGGGTAGAGCAAGATAAAACAGTTAGCCCTGAGCTTCGGGATTACGGCGTTGGAGCCCAAATCCTGAGCGACCTTGATATTCATGACATGATCCTTTTAACCAATTCACGGCCGAATGTAATTGCGCTTGAAGGATATGGTCTTACTATTTCTGGGTGGGAACCGATTTCAGTAGAATAAGGCATCCATATTAAAAAGGGACAGAGATGAGCAAAAAATTTCTTATTATTGAAGCAAGATTTTATAACGATATTTTAGATGCCCTTGTTGATGGCGCAATTCAGCAATTGGCATTAAATAAGCTCGAATATGAGCGTCTTGAAGTGCCTGGCGCATTAGAGATTCCAACCGCTGTTGCGATGGCTGCACATACAGGCTCTTATGCGGGTTTTATAGCGCTTGGATGTGTTATAAGAGGAGAGACGTCACATTATGATACTGTTAGTAATGAGTCTGCAAGAGGGCTGATGCAGCTTTCCTGTGAGAGGCATCTTGCGATTGGAAATGGAATCATTACGGTTGAGAATAAAGAGCAGGCATGGGCACGTGCGCGTGTCTCTGACAAAGATAAAGGGGGCGAAGCAGCGCTCGCCGCTATTAAAATGCATTCCATAAAAGAGCGCTACATAAAATGAGTAATACGCTATCAAGCCAAAAGAAACATCCCATGCCAATGCGTCAAAGAAGTGGGGCGCGCATTGCAGCAGTGCAGTTGAATTTTCAGCATTTATTTGTCAGTGCTGATTTGCAATCATCTATATCTGAATTTCTAATGCATTATGCTACTGATGTGGCAAATGACATGCAAGTAAAAGAAATCGATAATGCCTATTTTCAGCAACTCGTATTGGGGTGTGAGTTACATAAACAGCTCATAGATGATATTATTTCTTCATCCTTAGGCGAAAGCTGGAAACTCGAGAGATTATCAAAAGCAGATTATACAATTCTTCAGGTGGCAATTTGTGAGCTTAAACATATCCCACACACGCCCGCCAAAGTGGTAATTAAAGAATTTTCAAGTATAGCAGATGCCTATAATAGCGATGTACCTTTTGTTAATGCAGTATTAGATAAAGCAGCGCGGCTTCTAAGAGCTAATGAGATGGGTGCTTCATAGCTAATTTCACAACTGCATTAGGCTATGTCATTATTGAAATTTAATATTCTATTCTGTATTTTGTCTTCTTCTAAGGTTGAAAAATATTTGCTCTAAAATGCCAAGTTGAACCCCAGGCGCCGTTGTCTTTTCTGTTTCATAATCAACCGAGTTTGGTAGTTTTGTGATCTTAGTCATATTTAGAAGAATGTCATTATCATCAAATTCAAAAGCATATAAGTCACTTGAATTTATGACCGCTTTCCTACCCAGAGGTGATTGTCGTTTAACATATGAATAATATATTTTTTTCGAGACAAAACTGCCCTCAAAACTAGGGGGGCCTAAAATGATTTGACGCTCTTATTTAAGTGTGCTTCCTATCTGGATTTTATCAATATCAATAGCGTCTATCTGATTACCATGAGTTGTTTCTTGAGCCGCGCATGATATCAAGAACAGCAATGCAAATACACAAATGGCACCTGAAATCAACTGCTGGAAATTCGTCATAATGTGAGTGTATTTCAAAGTTATTTTACTAATGTTACTCAAATATCTGATGAAAAAATTATTCTGCATCATTTCATGGTTCATTTATTGTATCCTGCTTAATTTGCTAATAACGTTGTTAATCAATGCCTATTCTGGTAGCTAAGGTCAACATATTACAGGAATGAATTATGATTGCTAACACGTTTCGTCAAAAAATAGCGGGTGTTTTTTTTGGTTCTCAAAAAACACGGTTAGACCCCCACAAGAAAGCATATTACAAATGTTTGGAAGCGAGCAGAAGACAAGAATTTTATACTGAATTTGAGGTTGCTGATACCTTTGATGGACGTTTTGATATGTTGTGTCTTGTGATGAGTATTTATATGCAAAAACTTAGTCAAGACATTGAAAAAACGAAGCAATTCAGTCAAAATTTGTTCGATGCGATGTTCAAAGACATTGATTTAACATTACGCGAGATGGGTGCAGGAGATTTAGGGGTTGGCAAGCGTGTTAAAGTGATGTCAGAGAGTTTTATGGGAAGGCTAACTAAATACTCACAGAGTGTGGAGAATAAGGATGCAACCATGCTTGCAGATACACTTTCTAGGAATTTATATAGGAAAGCGGGTAGTGTTAAAGAAGATAGTAACATTACGCAATTTGTATTTAATTTTTATGAGCAAATGACAATTCTGGAAGCAGAATATTTAATTTCAGAGGATTTTAATATGAATGAATTTATTGCCACCTGCCTTGGTAGTCAACGTTAGATGTCGAGCGAGATAGAGTATGCAGAATTTTACATTAGACAAAAATATCGACTTATATCTTATAGATCGTGGTAAACCGTTAATGACTTTATCTGGCACTCTTGATGATGATGGATGTCGATTTATACAAGAAAGGTTTAATTTTGTTGATGTTAGCGGTGTTACTATATCAGCAAATATAAAAAAAATTTCGAAAGATTGCTGGGAGTTAACAGGCACCCTAGTTGCCCAAGTAATCCAAGCATGTGTTGCCACTGGCCAGCCTGTGAAAGAAAAACTGGATATAACGTTAGAAGAAAGATATGTTCTACAAAATGAGCAAGAGGGGCATATAGCTGAGATTGATGTTAATGCTGCTAATGTTGAAGTTCTTGAGACAAATATATTACAGGTTGGTGAGTTAATAGCGCAAACCATTGGGGTTGAAGCAGATTCCTTCCCAAAACGAAAAAATACGCCAGAGGTTCATGTTTTTGGTGGCGATAATAAGGATGAGCATCCATTTGCCAAGCTTTCTAGTTTAAAAAAGTAAACTATATGGTTTCTTGTTATTCGCAAGATTAGGAGTGTTACCAAGTGTCGTTGAATATCAGAATTGCGTTAGATGCTATGGGGGGAGATGATGCCCCGGATATTGTTGTTTCAGGAGCAAGCATGGCACGTAAGCGTCACCCTAATCTTGAATTAATTTTTATTGGTGACGATCAAAAAATAAAACCTCTTATAAAGAAATACAAAAATCTAAGTGATGCAAAAATAATACATGCTGAGGATATGGTGGCACCAGACGCAAGACCGGCACAGGCCCTGCGGCATGGCAAAAAAACCTCAATGTGGCTTGCTGTTAACGAAGTGGCGAGTGATAATGCGGATGCTATTGTTTCTGCAGGAAATACTGGGGCATTAATGGCTATTTCCAAACTCCAATTGCGAATGATAAATGGGGTAACACGCCCTGCTATTGCTGGGTTTCTTCCGACAATGAGAGGGTTGTGCTGTATGCTCGATCTGGGCGCTAATATCGAGGTTGATGAGCGCAATCTTGTTCAATTTGGTATAATGGGCGCGTCTTTTTGTTCTGCAATCACTGGTATGAATAATCCATCTGTTGGTATTTTAAATGTTGGCGAGGAAGACCAGAAAGGTTTTGATTACTTAAGGCGCGCTGGCATTAGCTTGTCTGATGAAACTCTGAATTTAAACTATGTTGGTTTTATTGAAGGCTCTGACATTGTAGCTGGTGATACAGATGTAATTGTTACAGACGGATTTACAGGTAATGTTGCTCTTAAAACAGCGGAAGGCACCGCTAAGTTCTTTATGCATCATTTAAGGCAGGCATTTCGGAGCTCCTATCTAAGCAGAATTGGTTTTTTGCTTTCAAGAGCAGCCTTCATGAAAATGAGAAAGACCGTAGATCCGCGATATTATAATGGTGCAATTTTATTGGGATTAAATGGTATTTGTGTTAAATCTCATGGTGGGGCTGACTCTGTTGGTTTTTCAAATGCAATTGAGGTAGCCTGTGATTTAGTTGAGCATGAGTTTATACCTAAAGTGAATGACTCTATTTCTGCAGCTGAAAAAGTCATTCAAAGTAAAGCAGAATAGAAAATAAACATATGAAACAAATATTGATGACTGGTGTTGGCGCCTATCTGCCTGAAACAATTCTTACCAATGATGATTTGAGTAAGTTTGTAGATACAGATGATAATTGGATTAGACAACGCACTGGAATTATTTCAAGAAGAAAGGCTAATCCAGAAGAACTTACATCTGACCTTGCCGTTAAAGCTGCCAATCAGGCTTTGCTATCATCAGGGCTCAATGTATTAGATATTGATTGTATTATTGTAGCAACCACTACACCTGATTGTACCTTTCCAGCAACAGCTACCATAGTCCAAGAAAAGCTAGGCGCGCTCAATGCGTTTGCATTTGATGTTCAGGCGGTTTGTGCTGGTTTTGTGTATGCTCTTTCAGTAGCGAACGGATTAATGTCAGCAGGACAGGGTAGCAATACATTGGTCATAGGGGCAGAAACATTTACCAAGCTACTAGATTGGAGAGATAGATCAACCTGCGTTTTGTTTGGCGATGGGGCGGGGGCTGTTGTATTACAAGCAGAAAAAAGTGAAGAAGGTTATGGTATCATAGCAAATACCCTTCACTCTGATGGTCGATATAAAGATATATTATATGTTGATGGCGGCGTTTCGAGTACGGGCACTATTGGGCATGTCAAAATGCAGGGCCGTGACGTCTTTAAACACGCAGTTGAAAAGCTAGCAGCTGCAATGGATGAGGTTTTGCATATATCAAATTTAACATCGGACGATATTGATTGGCTGGTTCCGCATCAAGCAAATATTAGAATTATCAATGCGATGCAGAAGAAACTTAACTTGCCAGATGAAAAAGTTATTAAAACTGTTTCCCATCATGCCAATACATCAGCTGCGTCAATCCCGCTTGCTCTTACCTCAGGTGTAGAAAGCGGAAAGATCAAATCAGGTCATTTGTTAGCTCTGGAAGCAATAGGAGGTGGACTTAGTTGGGGGGCCAGCCTTGTAAGATATGGCAGACCTGTTTAGCAGACTTCTTCATTTGATAATTAAAGCAATTGTTTCAGAGTGTTGACTTGCTATCTCGACGATGATAGATTTTTACTATGAGTAAAACTTTAACACGTTCTGATCTTGCACAAGCCGTACATCTTGAAGTTGGTCTTTCCAGAAATGAGTCTTCACAATTGGTGGAGGATGTGCTTGAAAAAATGACTGATTGTTTCGTTAAAGGTGAAAATGTTAAACTATCTTCATTTGGCACTTTCAGTGTGCGCTCTAAGACAGAGCGTATAGGAAGAAATCCTAAAACAGGTATTGAGGCACGAATAACACCTCGCCGTGTGTTATCGTTTCATCCTTCGATATCTTTGCGCCAAAGAGTTAACAAATGACAGCTGAGAAATCGGTTAGTGCATATAAGACTATCTCTGAAGCATCAAAATTAATCGACGTTCCATCACACGTGCTACGATTTTGGGAAACAAAATTCACCCAAGTCAAGCCCATAAAACGAAGCGGTGGTAGGCGTTATTATCGCTCAGAAGATATTGAGGTTCTCTCTTCAATACGAGAATTATTATATAATGAAGGGTATACCATTAAAGGGGCTCAAAAAGTATTAAAGTCTCATTTAAAAAATACTGGATCGGCTGATAATAAACTGGAAGCAGTTCATCTGCTGGATGAAAAACAAGAGAATAAATTGCTTTCAGCAGAACAGAAAAGTGTTGCATCAGATGACGGCGATAAAAT
>JAACDT010000130.1 GCA_009936885.1 Alphaproteobacteria bacterium | reverse complement strand
GTGCTAAAGCAATTTTTAATTTTAGATAATTCATCAGAATTAAGAGGAAGTTTACTCAAATCTTCACTCAAATTCTCGAATTTTAAAAAAATATCTACGATACAGTTTCCATTAATTTTATATTGGTAATTATTTTGTCCAATTAAATGACGATTATCAAAAACCCATTGATCGAATGGGGCTCGACTCTCTTTTCCTGGATTCCAATGATAGAATGAGAGCAAGTAATCCCAAGGGTTTCTGACAATACTAATTTTTTTATAATCGTTGAATTTTGCGTCCCCTAAATAAGATTTAATGTCATCTGCAGAACAATGAGGATGAAACTTCTTAGGCCATTTGAATTTTTGTAAATCACGCTTATTTTGTTTTGAGAAGTTTTGGATTAAATCAGATAATTTCTTACGATTATTCTGCTCGCATAGGCCAAATAATTTTTGGCGTGTTTTTTCTTCATCTTTGCTAAGGTAGGTTGCTATATCCATGTTAGATAATATGCTCGAAAGCGCAAATTCCACAGAACTTCCAGCCACTTTATAGGGTTTCAGGAATATGAATTTATATTTTTTAGATATAATCATCTGCACTAACTTTAAATATTTATTTAATATAGTTAAAAAAAAGTTAAAGGTATATACCCAATAATGAGAGTTACCCTTATCCTATTTTTGGCACTTTGTATGGTAGTATTATTTCTGCGCTTTTATGGATATGCAGAACGAAACAACCAAATAATCTTTATCATGGGTGGGTAGATAAAGGTATGGGTAGGTAGATAAAGAGTTTGAAAGCAGATCATTAAAGATTTTGATGGATGAGTTTCAAAAATTGTTTTCTTACTTTTATGCCGTTTCAGGCCTAGAGGCTATCATTCATGCGATACCTTGCACCACATAGCTTCCAATGCGTTATTAGGTTCGAAAAAATATAGAAGGGGTATTCGCTGAGGTTAAAACCACATTTTGCTCCCCAGAAGGAATCATAGAACCGTTCACCTCTTTTCTTTAGCATGACGGGCAATATTCTTAATATTAGCTTGCATATTCATTAGAAAATATTGCTACACTGGCGTGTTGTTTATTTAATATGTTCAAGGGAATAACTGATAAAAAAACAGGCATTTTGGATTAATTGCCAAATAGGGGTCGCTAAATAATGTTATACGTCAAGAATTTATGCTAGATCTAAAAACAAGATATAAATTTATATTTCAATTTTTATGCACGTGATGGTCATGCAATCAGCTGAATTACCTAAAAATGAAGAAGCTCGAGTTAACAAACTCAAAGCGACGGGTGTGCTGAATACAGATAGGCACAAGCAGTTCACGGTATTTAATGAAGTTGCCAAAATTATTACTAATTGCTCCGCTAGTTTCGTGAATATTATCGACCAAGATACACAATTTGCATTAAGTAGTTCTGGGGTAGATAAATCGTTTCTAGAACCGCTTCCAAGAAAAACCTCAATATGTCAGTATGCATTGCTTGATCCTGAACCCACAATTATTCCGGATTTGACAAAAGATAGTCGTTTCTCATCACTATCTATTGTAGCAGATTATCCAAACATTATGTTTTATGCTGGCTTTCCGCTTATCACAAATGAAGGGTTAATTCTTGGCACCTTATGCGTTATGGATTTCCAGCCAAGTGAGCTTAGGGAAGAGCAGATTAGGCTAATGAAGAACCTTACGATTAATGTTTGTCACCAAATAATGAATTTAGAAGCTCAGAAATCTTTAATCGTTGAAAAAACTAAAAAGATTTTATCATTGGTGAATGAGATTGCGCCACAGTGCAACATTGCTAATATCCAACATTTTCTTCAATTTGCCGATTCAGGTGTTATGGACAGAAATGCTGGCGAGGATTTGGCGAGGTTAGGTCTTGTGGAGCGTTTATCTGGTGAAACTGAAAACGGTTATCAGATAAGTAAAACGGCCCATAAAATCGCTGCTGAATTAGGGGAGTTTGAGAAACCATATAGTGGTACCATATTAAGCCAAGGCGACTCACGAATTAATGTAGATGAATTATTAAAACAGATAGATGAGGATTTTTGATGTTTTCCTCTATTATTAATTTAAAATTCCCTAGCACGGCCGAGGCAAAAATAGCAGCCAGCCATTTTTCCGAGATTTTAGGCTCTAAGATTTCATATTACGATTATCTTGGTATCCAGATTACCATTGGAAAGTCTGGTGAGTTATCAATTGGTGTCAGGTTTGACGAAGCAGTGCGATTGAAAAAATTTGAGAGTGATATTCCTAGCCTGCTATCAGATATTAAAAAGTCCTTTATTTATAAGGAAGAAAAATATTCAGGTGTTTGCATCTATAGTTTTGAGAGGGAAGCACAAAATTCAGCTGTTAATATTTCAACTGGAAAAACGGTTAATTAGCGGTGGTATTTTTTTTAGTATATCTCTAAGTCTCTTTAAATCTGAATACCAAAATATGTGTGGCCTATTATTCTTTCTAACTCAATTTAATAAGGGGTATTAATGTGAATAACACTGTCAAATTAGTTTTGGGAATAGCTTTGTTTTTTATAGCTCTGAATGGATGCTTATATTTACTTGGGTTTATGGGATAATTCTGAAGCGTCAATAGCGTGCATTTGATATGTATAAAAAATGATTTTTAATAGTTACAATAGCGATGCTATTTTCAGCCCTATATTTTAAGATACAAGCCCCCCCCGCATTTAATAGGTGAAGCAAAATACGCATCAATCATAGCAATTCTTAGCACTGTTAATGCCCAAATTTTATTTTATGCTGTTATTATAGGGTTCTTTGTCATTCCTATGTTCCTAAAACTTAAGGGTAGTTGTAAAACTACCCTTTTTTTTAAACCAAATTTTCTAGATGGTTTTGTGGAACAGTGCCAGCGCTACCGCAATATGACACTCAATTTTGAAATTCGGGTAAATTATCTAAATCGGTTCTGTGAGCATAGTTTTTGAATATTTTCAATGCGATTAAGAATGCTAGAATTATAATAAAATTGGGCATGATACACTCACTTTATTATTATATACGTATCCCAAATTAATTTAGATTATTTATTTCATCAGAATGTTTTCTAAAACACTTGATTGACTTCCCCAATAAATGTTACGAGCGGTGAGGATGGGTAATGTTTTATCTGTTCTTTATAACGGCTAATAGATTGGAGTACACATGTTCAAAAAAGTGATACAAGCCATTCTAAGCTATCTTCTCATCGGACTTATAATTATCGTCGTGCTTTGTCTTGCAATGGTATTATTTTATGTCATTGAAGGCGCTGTAAGTTTGTAGCGCGCGAATAGTCATGTTTTTTAACCAACACCCGATGCGCTCATAAATAACATATCATTATAATACTGAGTATGCGTCTACCGGGTATCGGTGTTTTTAAGTGTTGTTGTAAGTATCAGTCTTGCTTTATGGGTGTTGCGCCTGTCTCGGTTCGGACAATTTTTCCATCTTTTTTAGTGCTTACAATCATTACAGCTTCACTTGTGCCGTCTGGGAAGTTCATCATTTGATGCATCACTAAAATATCATCATTTTCGTAAAGGCACCTATCATTCATAATTTCAAGAGAAGTACTTTCCATCATTGCGCGGATTGTTGGTTCCCAATCTGCTTTGCTCACTTCTGTTCCAGTTTGGTGTCTTGCAAACACAAATTCATCATGAAGCAAATCAAGATAAGCATCTGAATCTCTATTGTCTGACGCTAATTTTAACTTTTCATAAATATTCATAGGTTTTTCTTTATTAATCTGATTACAAAAATGGTTATTTCGTTTTGAAATCCCGATTTTTGAATGTTCTGTTTTATTAACTGAATTGCATATTGCTACATATTGACGGTAGTGCAATCATATAGCATCGACACCTCAATGCACTCGTCATAAATCGGTTTGAAGATTTCATTTTTACCAGAAACGAAATTTATCATTCCGGCTTCATCATATACAAACACCTTAAACATAACGGCTGATTTGTCAGGTGTTACAGAAGCTATTGTTTTTTCAGGGTGGGCGAATTTTTTTCTCTCATTCAAACCTTCTTCTGATTGCATAAAGCCCATAAATTTCTCAAAGCTGCCTTCTGTTTCTTTGAATTTAACAATCGCCAACATCTCTTTTTCCATATTTCAGTCCTTTTTTTATTAGTTTGCCCTTTATAAGCAAGGAAAGCATTGACGTTTCGTGAAGTCAATTATCTTTTCGTGTGTTGTTAGAATATGCTTATTTAGTAATCATGACATCGGTATGACTGGATATAATATAGCGCTGGTGTGTTGAATTGATTTTGATAAAATTATCATATTAGTGACAGGTTTTGCCCATCTCTTTAAGGCGCCAATAATTACAGGGTAGGGGGTAATAAAGCCTGAAAACAGCATGATTGGAAACACCCACCATTCTAATATAGCCTCGCCAGTGAGAAGCACGTCGGTTGCATTCATCGCTATTTCCATAGAAATCATAGAGAGCAAAGACATTCCAATTGCAATTTTGAAAGCTAACTTCATAGGCATCTGGCGGCTAAGAACAGCGGTTTCAAGGATAATAGAGGTTATCAACCCATTTATAATCGCAAGGCTCATGATGATAGCAAATACAGGCCAATATATGCCTGAAAATTGAAAAAATGCTATCGTCCCTAAATCTCCGATAGCGCATCCAAGAAGGCACCAGCTTGTATTTTTTGAAGCTATTTTCCAATTATGCTTACATTTCCAATTAATAAATAAATTAATAGTATGTACTATTATCTTCAACTTCTTTGATACTGATATTTAAATGCGTTTCTATCAGAACTGCATATTAGAAATGTAAATCGTAGCATTCAGGCCTCATATGTCTGTATTATTTCAATAAAAGAAGCGCTGCTGCTTAGATGAACCTTTCTTATTCTTATTGGAAGGAAATTGAGTGCGGGGATGCAATTATCATTTAAATTTTTTTAGCTTATGGAACGCCGGTATGTTTTTTCCTAAAAAATAACGTTAGAATGATCTCTACTCAGATATGAGCGAGACCCAATGGGCGCTCAGAAAATATAGGTGAATTTTAGATTTTAGGCTTTTCGCCATCCCAGTAAGTTTTTCCGATTTCATCGCCAGCGGCGTTTTTCATAGACAGCTCGGCAAAATGGTTGGCACCAGAAGCCTCAATTTTAAGCTCTGTTGCATATGCTTTGATTATACCAGCCATTGCAGTATCTGCTGCCCTCATGGCGCCATCTGCCATTTTAAGTACAATGGAACAATGCGCCTCTGGAATGATACAGGCATAAACACCCTCAGAACCATTTTTTACAAAAAAACTGCCTGCCGACTTATCTGTCATCACACTATTTGGTGCAGATGTTCCCCCAGTTAGAAAGGGAAACTTGGTTACACTTTCAAAAATATGACTGGCTGCTTTTTGTTCAGATTGGCTAAGTTTTTGAGGGCTTGCTAGCTGTGCCATTGCTCGTGCAAAACCGATTAACGTCATCGCTGGCGCAGGAAGGCTACACCCATCAATAGCTATTTTTTCAAGAGGCTTGTCAGACAAGCTCTCCAGATGATTAAACAGAGCCTGCTGCGCTGGGTGCTGTGGCTCGTAATAGCTGTCTATATCCCAGCCCTGATGTTTGCAAAATGCAAGTTGGCAGCAATGTTTTCCAGAACAACCGTGATAAATTCGTTTTGCAATGGCCTCCTTGTTTGATTGGTTTGCGTTGGCGCGTTGCAGAACTGAGATAAGACTTTGCTGATGTTGAGGAAGGGCTGGACCACAGGCAAGATGTTTTTCTGATGAAAGATTAAGCTGTAAGAGCCAGCGCTCTGCCATTGTGATGTGCATTTCCTCTGCATGATGAGAAGCACAGCCAAAGGCAACTTGCTCATCTGCTATGCCTAATCCTGATGAGAGCGCAGTGAACACTTGAATCGGTTTCATGGCAGAGCGCGGAAAAATCACCTTATCTGGATTGCCCCATGCTGCTAGAATACCGTGCGTTGCATGATAGATAATCGCAGAGCCACGATGCATTGATTCAGTTAACCCTTGCCTGTCTACCTTGACTAGAACAGGCTCTAAGGTTGTTTTCTGGTTCTCAATCCTAGTCATGCAACATGTGCCCCTATCATATTTTGGTCAGATTAAAAGCCATATAAGGCTGCTGAATTTAATCCAGAAAGCGCATTTGTTACACGTAATGAGCAAATTTGGTTCGTGCCATCAGAATGCAAAAAGCTTGCTGCATCTCGAAGATATTTTTCCACCGGGTGCTCAAACATTATGCCAGCCCCACCAAGAATTTCTGTTGAAAGTCTACATACTTCAAACGCAGCTTCTGATGCCTGTACCTTGGCTATTAGGCCTTGCACGCGGGCATCCTTGTCCCCAACATCGGCAAGCCAAGCAGCTTTGTAAATCTGTAGCCGCGCCCCATCTATTAGCATCGCCATTCTAGCTAGCATTAATGAGACTGCTTGATGCTCAATGATGAATTTTCCGCCTTGTCTGCGCTCTTTTGCATAACTCATCGCATAATCATAAGCAGCTCTTCCAACGCCTAATACTGTTGCAGCTGCCTCTGCCTTGCTGCCAGGCATATATTGGCTGCGAAGTGCAATTAATTTACCCTCGCCAAGCATGATATTTTCTGCTGGTATTCTACAATTTTCCAAATGAAAACAGCCGTTTGTTGCAAGACGTTGACTGCTTTTCTCATGGAAAAAATCAGCTCTAAAACCAGCTGTATCGCTTGGAACGATAAAAACAGCGCCAGATTCACTTAATGGTTTTGTGGTGTCTAGTCTGGCAGTAATAAAATATAATGTTGCCATACAGCCATTGGAGATGTAGCGCTTTGTGCCATTTAAGATGTAACTATCCCCATCTCGAACGGCTGTTGTTTTCATCCCGATATCGGCCCCATCATAATAACCTTGATGATCTGAGCCTATATCAGGTTCGGTTATTCCGATAGCAGTGGTTGCCTGATTATCAGCAACAAATTTGGGGATGAATTTAAGTTGTTGTTCTGGCGTCATGGCATCTTTAAACAAATGAGCCATTTTCCAGCACTGATCCATTATTACCGCAAAACCGAGATCGGCAGCTGCTAATTCCTCTCCAACGATACACATTGTAAGGATCGATTCTTCTGCGCCCCCAAATTTTTTTGGCACTCCAAGAGTTCTTATGCCAGCTTCATCAGCTAGCTTAATCCAATCCCAAGGTATCCTGTCTTTTGCAAGCGGTATTCTATCTCTCGACAATGCCTCTGGTGCTACAATTTTTGTTGCAAATTCACGCGCAATTAATTGCCACTTATGCTGATTTTCACTTAAACTAAAATCCATAACTCACTCCCCTGATATTATCAGTATTACCAACCGTATGAGCTGTCAATTAAGCTAACCTAATTTGATAGGGGCAGGTTGGTTTTATTTCAGCTGTTGCAATACATAACGGGGATGGAGGATAAATTACGCTCAGAAGCGATTTCTCTTTACGAAAATTTCACACCAATAACTTCACAGCTATCTGCTCGCTGTAAATCGGTTTTCTGATCCTCTATGAGCTTAATCCATACATTATAGCCAACACTCTGCATCATTTTACCAGTAATAGTTTGAAGTGTTTTCTCGCACTGGCCTGTATCGCCGACATCTATTCCATCTGAGCTTGATGTACAATATGCATCAGAATTTCTTATAATGTCACCTTCAGCATTGCGAATAAGAACAGATACCCCATTTATTTTTCGGCCTGTCTGGTTCTTATGCTGTAACTTTAGAACAAAAGAGGAAACCACACCAATATCATCATCACCATAAATGATATCCACCATGCAAGGCACTTGTTTTGTTTGGTGCGCATTTGCATGCATAACCAGACCAAGATTAGCTACTAGAATAATAGCAATTCGAATAAGTATAAGTCTCATTGATATAAATCTCAAAACCTGTGCTTTTACCCAGAAGTAACTCTAAAAGCTATCTATCACTGATTCTTGGTATTATTTCAATTTATTCTTATTAGGCTTTTATGAATCTAACCAAAACCATAAAATAGTTTATGTGGCATTATCTATTT
>JAACDT010000129.1 GCA_009936885.1 Alphaproteobacteria bacterium | reverse complement strand
GGTCAGCCCATGCTTTTTCTCTCATATTGGAAAGGTTAACAAATCGTAAATCACGAATTTGTGATTCGATCCTTTGAAAAGGTAACAAATATATAAGCAAGTAAGCTTATCTTGAGGAGTGTTAATTTTGTTCATCACTATCTTTACAGCTTATCATTAGGTTAATTAGATGTGTTATTTGGCCAGATGGGTAGAAATTATCTATTCTCCATGATATGATACCTTAAATATGAGGTTATTTATTGATTATAGTTTAGGTGATTTTGTTACTCACCCCGAAATGCCTGATTGGGGTATTGGACAGGTGCAGTCTGTCGAGGGCTCTAGAGTCACCGTTAATTTTGAGAATTCAGGCAAACAACTTATTAATGCCTCACTCATTTTGCTTGTCCCTGTCGCTGATAAGATAGAATAAGGCATTAACAGTTTATTTCCAATAACATTTTGACGTTTATAAGTTATTATAGAATAACGATAAGCATACTTTTTAATTACAATATAGTATTTTTCCTTCCTCATGGGTCTGAAATATGGCGATTTCATCTGATTACCGAAACCAAAAAAAAAGGTCCGGCAATTTCAAACCTAAAGGGCGAATTGCAGATAAGACGGATATTGATGATGTAACGGATTTGCTCCCAAATTGTTTACAAAAAGATATGTTAATAGAATATTTACATTTAATTCAGGACAAATACTCTTTTCTTTCTTCTGGCCACCTCACCGCGCTAGCATTTATAATGAAACTCCCTTTGTCAGAGGTTTGGGAAGTTGCAAGTTTTTATGATCATTTCATTCTTATAAAAGAAACACAAATACCGCCGCCATCTCGCACGATTCGGATTTGCACCTCTCTAACCTGTAGTTTATTCGATTCAGAAAAAATGCTCGATGCGGCATCACAAAGTGATACTGATGAAATTCGTTATATTTCTGCGCCTTGCCTAGGTGCTTGCGATCAAGCACCTGTAGCGGCAGACGGTCATTTTTTAATTCCAAAAATAAATCCAGACACCTTACAAAAACTCAAACATACACAATCAACAAAAGAAAAAAACACGTTAGATATTTTGCAAACAGCTTGGGATATGGATGCCTATATAAATTCTGGTGGATATGAAATCTTAAATCACCTTAAGCAATCTGATGACAAGGAAGACCATGAAGCAGCACTGTTACAGATTGAGGGCTCTGCATTAAGAGGTCTTGGCGGGGCAGGATTCCCTACAGGCAAAAAATGGCGGATTGTACGTCAACAAGCTGGGCCGCGCCTAATGGCAATAAATGCCGATGAAGGAGAGCCAGGAACCTTCAAAGATAGGTATTATCTGTCATCAAATCCGCATCAAATGATTGAAGGTATATTGATAGCAGCGCTGTTAGTTGGAATATCTGATTGTTATATATATGTAAGAGATGAATACCCTGAAATACTGCATTTGCTAAGATGTGAACTTCAAAAACTAGACGCAACCAATTTAGCAGACCATACAACTATTTATCTTAGGCGCGGCGCCGGCGCTTATATTTGCGGCGAAGAATCAGCCATGATAGAATCAATAGAGGGCAAGCGAGGATTACCGCGTCACAGACCGCCATTTGTTGCAGAAAAAGGTCTTTTTGGGCGCCCTACCCTGGTAAATAATGTGGAAACCTTATTTTGGATTCCTGCGATACTTAAAAATGGCGCCGATTGGTTTAATGGCCAAGGAACCACCGAACATCCAGGGCATCGAACCTATTCCGTATCTGGAAGAGTGGCAAACCCTGGATTAGTGTTAGCACCTGCGGGTACTACGGCGCGCGAATTAATTGAAAAATGTGGTGGTATGGCAGAAGGTCATAGATTCAAAGCCTATCTTCCAGGTGGTGCTTCTGGCGGAATATTGCCAGCTAGCAAACCAGATATCAGACTTGATTTTGGCGGAGAACTCGCCAAATATGGCTGTTTTGTTGGAAGCCATGCGATTGTCATTCTCTCTGATCATGATAATATCTGGGATGTTGCAAAGAATCTTATGCAGTTTTTCAAACATGAATCTTGTGGTCAATGCACGCCATGCCGTGCCGGAACAGACAAAGCTGTATCAATCATGAACTCAACAGAGTATCAGCCAGAATTATTATCCGAAATTGCAACAGTTATGAGAGATGCGAGCATATGCGGTCTTGGGCAAGCCGCCTCTAACCCCTTAAGCTGTGCGATGCGTTTTTTCCCTGAAGAATGTGAGCGTTCGTTCTCGTCCGTTTCAACAGATATTGATTTATCAGGTAGCAATACATGAATGAACATAATCCAATAGCCAAAAATCAAGTCAAGTTCATGCTTAACAACAAAGAGGTGTATGCTCACTCGGAGCAGACCATTTGGCAAGCTGCTCATAAGCAAGGCATTGAGATCCCGCATTTATGTTATAGAGATGATGAAACCTACAGAGCAGACGGAAACTGCCGTGCATGCATGGTTCAAATCGAGGGTGAGCGTACTCTTGCAGCCTCATGCCAACGAAAAGTCAGCGATGGTTTGATCGTAACGACAGACACAGATAGAGTCAAAAATTCACAAAAATTGGTCATGGAACTTTTATTATCTGACCATCCCGATAAAGAGATAGCCCATGATGATAACTCGCATTTCTGGCAAATGGCTGAAACACATTCGTTAGAAACCAGCAGATTCCCGAGCAGACCAGCAATAGAAGCTGATAACTCGCACCCCGCTATTGCGGTTAATATGGATGCCTGCATTCAATGCGGCTTATGTGTTCGTGCCTGTAGAGAGGTTCAGGTCAATGACGTTATTGGAATGGCTGGCAGAGGCGCTGATGCTCATATCATATTTGATTTTGACGATGATATGGGCGCTTCAACCTGCGTTGGTTGCGGTGAGTGTGTGCAAGCCTGCCCAACTGGGGCTTTGCTTCCAAAATCCTTAATGAATGAGGATGCAACGAAACTCGCTATTACACCTGATAAACAGGTTGCTTCTGTATGCCCTTATTGCGGTGTTGGGTGTCAATTGAGCTTTCAGGTCAAGGATGATAAAATTGTTGGCGTTGAGAGTAAAAACGGCCCTGCCAACCTTGGCAGGCTATGTATAAAAGGGCGATACGGGTTCGATTATATTCATAATAAAGAAAGACTTACCAAACCGCTTATTCGAAGGGGAGATGTACCAAAAAAAGACTGGCACAGTTTTGATCCATCAAACCCATTAACTCACTTCAGAGAAGCAAGTTGGCAAGAAGCTCTTGATAAAGCTAGCGAGGGGCTAAATACGATTAAGTCAAAACATGGCGGTGCTGCATTGAGCGGATTTGGCTCTGCAAAAGGAAGCAATGAAGAAGCCTATCTTTTTCAAAAATTAATTCGCACTGGTTTTCAAACAAATAACGTAGATCATTGCACAAGACTATGTCATGCATCATCTGTTGCTGCATTGCTAGAGAATATCGGCTCTGGAGCGGTAACAGCTTCATTCTCGCAAGCTAAATACGCAGATGCTATCATTGTCATAGGTGCAAACCCAACCGTCAATCATCCTGTTGCAGCAACTTTCATCAAAAACGCCGCGCAAAGAGGCGCAGAATTATTTGTTATAGACCCGCGAGCTCAAGCACTTGATAGATACGCCACAAAATCACTTAACTTTAAACCAGGCAGCGATGTATCACTGCTGAATGCGTTAATAAATGTGATTATCTGCGAAGAATTATATGACCGTGATTATGTAAACACCCATACAGAAGGGTTTGAACAGCTTGCAGAAACGGTAAAATACCTTACACCAGAGGCAATGTCTCCAATTTGCGGAATACCAGCTGAGGATATCAGGCTTGTTGCTCGCAAATTCTCAAATGCGCCTGCTGGTATTATTTTCTGGGGTATGGGGATATCACAACATACCCATGGAACAGATAATTCTAGATGCCTGATTTCATTGGCATTATTAACAGGTAATATTGGCAAAAAAGGGGCTGGACTACATCCGTTGCGTGGGCAAAATAATGTTCAGGGTGCATCAGATGCAGGTCTTATTCCAATGTTTCTGCCAGATTATCAATCCGTATCCGACCCTCAAATCAGAAAAAAATACGAGGCTATCTGGCAGTTTCCAATCCCAGAGCAAATAGGGCTGACAGTTGTTGAAATCACCAATGCTGCCTTTAATGGAGATATTAAGGGAATGTATATAATGGGGGAAAACCCTGCTATGTCAGATCCAGATCAAAACCATGCAAGAGCCGCTTTGGAAAAACTTGACTGGCTTGTTGTTCAAGATATTTTTCCAACTGAAACTGCTGCATTTGCTGATGTGATACTTCCCGCATCTGCCTTCCCAGAAAAGACAGGTACCGTTACCAATACCGATAGAAGAGTACAGCTTGGAAGACAGGCAGTTCCTCCGCCAGGGAATGCCAAACAAGATTATTGGATTATTCAGGAAATTGCGACCCGCATGGGACTTCAATGGAGCTATCAGCATCCAAAAGATATATTTGCTGAAATGCGAATTGTAATGCCTTCACTCACTGGGATCACATGGGAGCGTCTGGAAAAAGAAGATGCCGTAACATATCCCTGCATAGATGAGAATTCAGATGGTCAGGACCTGCTATTTACAGAATCATTTCCTACAAAATCAGGCTTAGGCAAATTTACACCAGCAGAATACACCCCCCCTGCTGAAGAGCCAGATGATGAATATCCCTTTGTCTTATCAACAGGAAGATTGCTTGAGCATTGGCACACTGGCTCTATGACGCGCCGCTCTTCTGTGTTGGATGAGATTGAACCTGTTGCTGAAATACATATAAATCCTGAAAACCTTCGTAGTCTTGGCGGTTTTGCTGGCACACAACTGCAAATATCCACCAGACGAGGCTTTATAACGCTTGCAGCACGCCTTGACCCTGGATTACCAGATGGAATGGTGTTTATTCCGTTCTGCTTTGATGAAGCACCTGCTAATATGCTTACAAACTCAGCACTTGACCCATTTGGAAAAATTCCCGAACTTAAATTCTCAGCAGCAAACATTAAAATTGCAGAATAAATTTTCATGTTCTAGACGCATCATTTTGTCACATGGTAAAAGGACTAGCCCAATTTAGGTTAAAGCTGTTACATTCATAGGGTGAAGTTGTTATAGAATATCGAAAAGATGTGATATCTGCAGTTTTGGAGTATTAATTGGATTATCAATCCTTATTCAAAGAACAAGTTAATCAATTAAAAACGGAAAATAGATACCGTTTATTCGCTGAGCTTGAGCGCAAGGTAGGAGAGCATCCTCACGCCATATGGCACAGCGACACAGGACCGAGAGATGTTATCATCTGGTGTTCTAATGATTATCTTGGAATGGGTCAAAGCAAGCAATCCATAAAAGCAATGACTGAATCAGCTAATAATCACGGTACTGGCGCTGGTGGTACACGCAATATTTCTGGCACTAGCCATACAATCGTAGCATTAGAATCTGAACTCGCCTCTCTTCACCGGAAAGAGCGTGCGCTTGTTTTCACATCAGGCTATGTTGCAAATGAAGCAAGTATTAGTGCTATTTCTGCATTATTAGATAATCCTGTTATTTTTTCGGATTCTATGAACCATGCTTCCATTATCTCTGGAATACGTTATGGAAGAGCGGAAAAGATTATTTTTCGCCATAATGACGTTGAACATCTGGAGACCTTATTAAAAGTGCAACCTTATGAGCGTCATAAAGTAATTATTTTCGAATCTGTGTATTCTATGGATGGGGATGTATCTCCTATCGAAAAAATCATTCATTTAGCTAAAAAATACAATGCAATGACCTATCTTGATGAGGTGCATGCTGTTGGGATGTATGGCAGTGAAGGCGGCGGTGTTGCTCAGCAAGAAGGCTTAGAATCCGAAATTGATATATTACAAGGAACGCTTGGAAAAGCGTTTGGAACTATGGGCGGGTATATTGCTGCTAGCGATGCAATTTGTGATGCTGTTCGTGGTTATGGCTCTGGATTTATTTTTACAACCGCAATGCCCCCTCCTCTTGCTTCTGCTGCTCTTGCTTCGGTTCAACATTTACGTCAAAGCCAGATGGAAAGAGACGCCCAGCAACGACAGTCCAGACGTCTTAAAAAGCGACTGCGGGAATATGGCATGCCCTTTTTGACAGGAAATACACATATCGTGCCAGTGATGGTAGGAGATGCTGCTAAATGCTCGCAAATCAGCCAGATGCTCCTTGATAAATATGGTTTTTATATTCAGCCAATTAATTTTCCAACTGTTCCAAAAGGTACAGAGCGTCTTCGCATTACACCTGGACCATTGCATAGCAATGAGATGATAGATGATCTTGTAATGGCGCTATCAAAGATATTTAATGAGGTTAATCCGCCTTCTGTGGTATCGTCAAATGCCAATAATCGAGCTATGTCAGCTTAATATATATTTAAGTTTTTTTGTGATCTTTTCTGTTTGAGCATAGCTATGAGCCTAAAACCAATTCCTGATGACCATCCCTCCTTTCCTCCTGTTACAAAAACAGGGTTATTGCTGGTTAATCTTGGTACCCCAGATGCCACAGATAAAAAATCTATGCGTCGGTATTTAAAACAATTTCTCTCAGACAAGCGCGTTGTTGAAGTGCCAAGATTATTATGGTGGATAATTCTAAATGGCATTATCTTAAATACCCGTCCCAAAAAGTCAGGTGAAGCATATGACAAAGTATGGATCAAAGATGATATTGATGGAAGTCCCTTGCGCAAAACCACACGGTTGCAAGCAGAACATTTAGCAGCGAGCTATAAGGATATTACAAATCTTGAGGTTGCGTGGGCAATGAGATATGGAAACCCATCGATACCTGACCAACTTAATTATTTAAAATCATTGGGTTGCAGTCAATTCTTAATCTTACCTATGTACCCACAATATGCTGCTGCCACGACAGCAACCGTTAATGATGAAGTTTACAAATGGGCGCTAAAGCAACGATGGCAACCTGCTATTAGGACAGTTCCGCCTTGGCATGATAATGATGTTTATATCGAAGCTTTGGCGCAATCATTTCGAAGGCAATTTATGCTCGGCGAAACCCCGGAGCATTTGATGCTGTCTTTTCACGGCATTCCAGAGAGGTATTTTACCTTAGGGGATCCATATCATTGTCATTGTATGAAAACAGCTCGTTTGGTTCGTGAAAAACTTGACTGGCCTGCGGATCGGCTTTCTGTAACCTTTCAATCCCGATTTGGAAAAGAGCCTTGGATTAAACCATATACCGATGAGACATTGCATAAGTTAGGTGAGGCAAAAACAAAGTCACTTGCCATCATGGCTCCTGGTTTTTCTGCAGACTGCCTTGAAACACTCGAGGAATTGGCAATGGAAGGTCAGGAGATTTATAAAGAGGCTGGAGGCAAGAATTTCACCTATGTGCCTTGTTTAAACGATAGCACATTTGGAATGAATGTAATTTATTCGCTTGTTAAAGATAATCTAGCTGGATGGGTTGATGTGTAATTATGTTAGGCATGATTATACAAAAAAGAATTTAGGGCATAGAAATAAATAAGTTAACAATTTTATTTTAATCAGGTATGAATGTTCTACTAAAAGATGAGCATTTTATCTTAGCGGCTGTGGTGTAGTGGTAGCACAAGAGCCTTCCAAGCTCTTAGGGCCAGTTCGAACCTGGTCAGCCGCTCCAAATAAAATTAACCTCTGACGGAATTGGCAAGATCTGATAACTAATGACCGTCTTAAATAATAACATATATGTTAATTAGTTAAGAAAAACAGAAAGTTGTGTGAAGATGAGTAACGAATTAAGTTGTGTTTGTATGCGTGATAGGACTATTTGTAACTGTAATAGGCCTAGCGAAATTGAACAGAAGGAAAGCCGGGACTGTCTTTGTGGGCGCTCTCCTACTGGCAAATGTATGAGCTGGCATGCGCTTTCAGAAAAAGTATATCTTCAGCGCAAAAGTCAATATGAGTTATCAGCCAGCTAACGGCATCGTTGTTTTACTAATTAAATAGGAGGGGGCGTGATAGCAATGCCTCTCCCGCTTTACCATTATTCAATCAGTATTCGCTTTATCTTGAGCGGAATAAATGAGTTTGACAGAAATGAAACCAGTTTCTCTTTTTTATGTATATCTGGAGCTTATGGGTGGTGGATTTAATAAACCCTTCTTAAATCAACGCTTTTTGCAAGAATATCTTAGGTATTGCGACGCTAAAATTCATAGATAAAAAACCTTGCAAATAACATATCTATTTTGGATACCGGTTAGAAAAATGTTTAACGAATGCTGAAACGCGTAGAAAATCATACCGGATATTAACATGTTGAGCGAACTTTTTATAAATGATTGAGCATAGATTCTTAGCCTTCCTGATCGGGCGTGTATCTATATGGATAGCTGGCGTAATGCTTTCCGTGGCTTTGGGATGGCACGTTTATTTAGAAACAAAAGAACCTCTTTATCTAGCCCTTATTGGGCTTATGCAGATACT
>JAACDT010000128.1 GCA_009936885.1 Alphaproteobacteria bacterium | reverse complement strand
TTTTTCTGCTTGTCCTGACGGTGATAAGCAGCGCCTGCATTTTCATGATTTTATGGCACAAGCGCACTCTCTTATTAATCAGGCACGCAAAGCAAATGCGGCAAACCCGATTGAGACGGCCGCCAGACAGATTATTCAAAATGGCAAGCTTGTTTGTTTTGATGAAATGGAAGTTCGCGATATTGCTGACGCTATGATTATTAGCCGCTTATTTGCGTCTCTATGGCAACGCGGAATGGTGTTGGTTGCAACTTCAAATAGGCAGCCAGACGGCTTGTACGAAAATGGACTGCACAGAGATAGATTTCTGCCTTTTATGAATCAGCTTAAAGCGAGTGTTAAACTTATTCATATTCAGTCTGGGGATGATTTTCGCAAACAAATATTAGCTGGGATTGATGGCTGGATCTTTCCATACGATGAAAATGCGCAAAGACAAATTTCTGGGTTATTCAGTCGATTATTGCAAGAACTCCCCCCCCAGCAAGATATAATAATAAGTTCTGGCAGAGAGATAATATTCAAACAGGCAGGTGCTGATATAGCGCTTGTCCAGTTTGATGAATTATGTCGCACCGCACTTGCAGCAGGTGACTTTTTAATAATCGCGGATAGATTTAAAGGCTTGCTTATGCAAGATGTGCCTGTATTAGGAGACGACCAAAGAGACGCTGCCCGACGGTTCATGTGGCTTGTGGATGCGCTTTATGATAGGGGGCGCTTTCTGATTATAGGCGCCGCAGTTGCCAGAGAGGAGATATATACTGGTGAAGATTGGCAGTTTGAGTTCAGTAGAACGCTATCTCGATTAATCCAAATGTCCCGGTATCATTTACCATCGCAAGATGAGGGATTTTGAACGTTTTGGCTTGTTTTGTTTTGTTGGATTAGTTACCAATGCGCATAGATAAATTGTTCTGATTAAATTGATTAAACCTATGTTTCGACGTAAGTTCCTTAACACCAATATATGAGGATTATAATGGCACGCAATAAAATAGCATTAATAGGTTCTGGTAATATCGGCGGCACACTAGCTCATCTGGCTGGTATAAAAGAATTAGGGGATGTTGTTCTTTTTGATATTGCAGAAGGTATCCCGCAGGGAAAAGCATTAGATCTAGCTGAATCTAGCCCTGTTGAAGGGTTTGATTGTAAGATATCTGGGGCAAATGATTATGCTGATTTGGCAGGCTCAGATGTGGTGATTGTCACAGCTGGTGTGGCCCGCAAACCAGGCATGAGCAGAGATGATTTAGTTGGCATTAACAGCAAGGTTATGACGACTGTTGGTGAGGGCATAAAGGCTAATTGTCCAGAAGCCTTTGTTATTTGTATTACCAACCCTCTTGATGCAATGGTAGGGGTTCTACAACAAGCATCTGGCATTCCTGTTAACCGTGTAGTTGGAATGGCTGGAATTCTGGATTCAGCGCGGTTTAGATATTTCCTAGCTGAAGAATTTAATGTCTCTGTTAAGGATGTTACCGCATTTGTATTAGGCGGGCATGGCGATACGATGGTACCTCTTACTCGATATTCTGCAGTAGCAGGAATCCCAGTACCAGATTTGATAGATATGGGCTGGTCTACAGCTGAGAGGATTGAGAAAATTGTTCAGCGAACACGGGATGGTGGCGCAGAAATCGTTGGATTGCTCAAAACGGGTTCTGCGTTCTACGCGCCTGCCTCTTCTGCTATTGAGATGGCGGTGGCCTATTTGAAAGATCAGAAAAGATTACTTCCTTGTGCTGCCTATGTTGATGGTCAATATGGCCTTGATGGAATGTATGTGGGCGTACCCGTTATTATAGGCGAAAATGGGGTAGAACGCATTGTTGAAATTAAGCTAAATGACGAAGAGCAGATAATGTTTGATAATTCTGTTGCTGCCGTAAAAACGCTAAATGACATCGTTAAACGTGTTATCTAATGCCTAATCTGTCGAATTAAAAAACTGGGGAAAAAAAATGAATATTCATGAACATCAAGCCAAGGCACTTTTGGCACAATATGGTGTGAAAGTGCCAAACGGCTACCCTGCCTTTACGGTTGATGAAGCTGTTTCAGCAGCTGGTAAGTTAGAGGGTGATGTTAAAGTTGTGAAAGCCCAAATACATGCAGGTGGCAGAGGCAAAGCAGGTGGAGTGAAAGTAGTTACTTCAATCGAGGCTGTTCGAAGCGAAGCTCAAGTTATGCTTGGTAAAACTTTGGTAACACACCAAACAGGTCCAGCAGGAAAACAAGTACAGCGTCTATATATTGAAGAAGGGTGCCAGATTGAGCGCGAATTATATCTCTCAATGTTAATTGATAGAGCTACCTCGCAAGTTAGCATAATTTGTTCGACGGAAGGCGGAATGGATATAGAGGCGGTAGCCGCAGAAACGCCAGAAAAGATACTGGCACTATCGATTAAGCCATCAACAGCTATTAAGCCGCATCACATACGAAGGGTAATAAAAGCATTGGGCTTAACAGGCGCAGCAGCAAAACAAGCAACCCCATTTTTAAATGGTTTGTACACTGCTTTTTGTTCAAATGATGCAAGTTTACTTGAGATTAATCCTCTTGTTGTTAATGCTGACGGCGATCTTATTGCGCTTGATGCAAAGATGGGATTTGATGATAATGCGCTGTTCAGGCATAAGGAGATATTAGCGCTAAGAGATTTATCAGAAGAAGATCCAGCTGAAGTTAAAGCATCAGAATATGACTTAAACTACATTAAGCTAGATGGAAACATCGGATGCATGGTTAACGGCGCTGGTCTTGCGATGGCAACTATGGATATTATTCAGCTGGAAGGCGGATCGCCAGCCAACTTTTTGGATGTAGGCGGTAGTGCTACAGCAGAGCGCGTAACGGAAGCTTTTAAAATCATTTTATCAGATAGTAATGTTGAAGGTATTTTAGTGAATATTTTTGGCGGTATCATGAGATGTGATGTAATCGCAACAGGGGTGGTAGAAGCAGCCCGCGCACTTGGACTTGAAAAGCCACTGGTTGTTAGACTTGAAGGCACAAATGTAGAGGCAGGAAAAGAAATTCTATCATCTTCGGGGCTGGCTATTATTCCAGCAGATAATTTAGCTGATGCTGCAAGCAAAATTGTTGCTGCTGTGAAAGGAAACTAGTAGATGTCAGTACTTATTAATCGCGATACTCGTGTGATTTGTCAGGGGTTTACCGGATCACAAGGCACCTTTCATTCTGAGCAGGCAATAGCGTATGGAACAAAAATGGTTGGTGGTGTTACTCCAGGAAAAGGGGGTCAGATGCATCTTGACCTTCCTGTGTTTGATACAGTAGCAGAAGCAGTGGCACAGACAGGTGCAAATGCATCGGTGATTTACGTGCCACCACCTTTTGCAGCTGATTCAATTCTAGAAGCAATTGACGCAGAAATTGAACTTATCATATGTATTACAGAAGGTATTCCCATTATGGATATGGTTGCGGTCAAGGCAGCTCTTAACGGCAGTGGCAGCAGATTAATTGGTCCTAATTGTCCAGGCGTTATAACGCCCGGGGAATGTAAGATAGGCATCATGCCAGGTCATATTCATAAGCCAGGCAAGGTGGGTATTGTTTCTCGTTCTGGCACGCTTACCTATGAAGCGGTTGCGCAAACTAGTGCAATCGGGCTTGGACAATCCACCTGTATCGGTATTGGCGGCGACCCTGTAAATGGCACGAATTTTGTAGAAGCATTATCGTTGTTTCTGGAAGATGATCAAACAGAGGCGATTTTAATGATTGGTGAAATTGGCGGTGATGCAGAAGAGAAAGGTGCGGCATTTTATGCAGCCTATCCGAACAAGAAACCAATTGCAGGATTTATTGCAGGTCAGACCGCGCCTCCTGGCAGAAGAATGGGACATGCAGGGGCAATTGTTGCAGGCGGAAGTGGCGCCGCATCAGATAAAATTAAGGCTATGGAAGCCGCTGGGTATAGCATGGCTGCCTCCCCATCAGGTTTGGGAGAGGCTGTAAGTCAGGCGATGGCAAAATTTAAGTAGTTTTTTGTTTTATCGATAATATGATAGAATGAAGGATTGGGGAGAAGTCTGGCGCTTAAGAAAAAGCTTAGCATTATGTTTTGTGATATAGTTGCATTCATTATAACTAAGTAAGCGCTATTTTTGAGTCGGAGCGTAATATGGATAACAGCTTTCTTACAGGAACAAACGCAACTTTTGTCGCCGAAATGTATCAACGCTGGAAGCAATACCCAAATTCGGTAGATACGGATTGGTCGACCTTGTTTGCTGATCTTGATAGTCTTGCAGTTGGTGAGTTAGAGGAGGCGTCCCCTTCTTGGGGTAAGCCAAGAAGTAAAGTTATTGGCGCAAATGACCCTGATGCATCTATCAAAGCGGTAGCAAAAGGAATTGCTGGAAACCGTGACTTGCTTGCTGGTGACGTGCGTTCTGCAACGCTTGATTCCTTGAGGGCAATTATGCTTATCAGGGCCTATAGAATAAGAGGCCACCTGATAGCAAATCTAGATCCTCTTAATCTACAAGATAAGGAAATACATCCTGAGCTTGATCCAGAGACATACGGATTTACGCTTGAAGATTACGACAGACCTATTTTCATCAATTATGTTCTTGGCTTGGAGATAGCAAGTCTCAATGAAATATTGGAAATATTGAAAGCAACCTATT
>JAACDT010000127.1 GCA_009936885.1 Alphaproteobacteria bacterium | reverse complement strand
GTGTTATAATTGCAGTATCAACAGCCCTTACAGGGTCTATATGGGCGTATGCGGGTGTAACATATAAACCAGGTTTTGAGATTATTAGCCAGCTTGTATCAATCATCCGCCTTGGTGCAACCTCATTTGATAATTATAGTATTGGATTATTTTGGCTTGGTTGTGCCAAATAATTTCTGCCATTCCTCACCACTTAATTCTCGAAGATCTGTTTTATTCTTCTCTCCAATTTCATAGGCTTTTTGAACTGCTTTTCTATTATGTAATGTCTCTCGCCAGCGTGCAATATTTGGAAATTTTGCTAAATCAATGCCTTGGCGTGCATAACTTCTTGTCCATGGTAGAATGGCCATATCCGCAATGGTATAGTCATCGCCCGTTACATAATCCCCCTTTGATAATTGAGCTTCAAGCACCCCATATAACCGGTTCGCCTCATTCATGTAACGCTCTATCGCATAATCAATCTTTACAGGCGCATAATGATTAAAGTGATGCACCTGTCCAAGCATTGGACCAAAACCTGCCATTTGCCACATCAACCATTCCCAAACTAAAACCTTACTTTTCATATCAGATGGGATGTATTTTCCTGTTTTTCCAGATAGGTACAATAAAATAGCACCTGATTCGAATATGCTGGTTTGCATTCCGCCAATACCATCATGTTCGATAATAGCAGGCATTTTGTTATTAGGCGAAAAGCGAAGAAATTCAGGTTTGAATTGGTCGCCTTTCGATATATCTACATAATGTATAGTATAGGGCAATCCCATCTCTTCAAGAGCAATGGTTATCTTGTGTCCATTTGGGGTTGGCCAATAATATAAATCTATCATGAGATATCCTTTTTTGGGTATTGGTTGCTATATGATTATCTAGCTGGGTATTGATATATTATAGGCGCATGAAAAGCCAAAATCTAGGTGTGATAACTAAAATGAGCAAAACAGAATCTGAAAACAGCCCTGATAGCTCTTACTTACCAACGCAATTCCAAGATTGGTTTGCATCTAAAGGTTGGGGTGTCTACCCATATCAACTGTCACTAATTTCGCACCTAAAAGAGGGTAATTCTTGTTTACTGATTCCCCCTACTGGTTCTGGAAAAACACTATCTGGGTTCCTGCCAAGTCTGATTGAACTTAGCAAACAGGCCTCGGAAAATCGAACTGAGCCATTTTTACACACACTTTATATATCCCCTTTAAAAGCACTTGCGGTTGATGTTCACAGAAACCTGCAAACGCCGATTGCTGAAATGGGGCTTGAAATCAGTTGTGAGACAAGAACCGGCGATACAGGTCAGACAAAGCGAAATAGGCAAAAAACAGCACCCCCAAATATACTGCTTACCACTCCTGAATCAGTTGAATTAATGCTAGCTTGGCCGGAAGCAGCATTTTATTTCTCTAAATTATCTGCTGTTATTATTGATGAAATTCACACTGTTATCGGCAATAAACGCGGGGACCTTTTGTCGCTATCCCTCGCATCGCTTCGGGTTTGCGCTCCCAATGCTGCCTTTGTTGGCTTATCGGCTACGGTTGCCAATCCCAGCCAGTTAGCGTGCTGGCTATCACCAAACCCAGATTTAGTAGCGATTATTAACCCAAAAATAGATAAAAAAATTGATATCGAAATTTATCATCCAAATAAGAATGATATTCCGTTTGCAGGACACTCTGCCAACTATGCTGTTGGCGATATTTATCAAATGATATCTGCTCATAAAACGAGCCTCATTTTTGTGAATACCAGAGCGCAGGCGGAATTATTATTTCAGTCATTATGGCGAGAAAATAAAGATAATCTGCATATCGGATTGCATCATGGCTCTCTTGATGCCAGTCAGCGCCGAAACGTAGAAAAGGCTATGGCGGAGGGTGTCTTAGACGCTGTTGTGGCCACCTCCTCACTGGATTTAGGTATCGATTGGGCTGACATTGACCTTGTAATACAGGTAGGCGCTGCGAAAGGAGCCTCACGCCTTATCCAAAGAATTGGACGCTCAGGACACCGCCTTGGGGTGCCCTCAAAAGCAATTATTGTTCCTGCTAATAGATTCGAAGTAATAGAAGCATTTGCGGCTCGCCTGAATGTAAGTCAAGGAAGGCTTGACAGGCTTGAAGAATATTCTGGCAGTCTGGATGTATTGGCACAATATATAGTTGGTCGGGCAGTTGCAGGGCCTTTTAATGCTGATGCGCTTTATCAACAAATTTGCACAGCTCCGCCTTACAGCTCTCTAGAACGCGATATATTTAATCAAGTTCTTGAGTTTGTGAGCACAGGCGGTTATGCGCTTGAGCATTACGAGCAATTCCGCCGCATTGTTAAAGGAATAGATGGATTATACCGACTAACTAGTCGAAGAGTGGCTACAAGATGGCGCATGAATATAGGCACGATTGTAGAGACGACAACATTAAAAATCAGATTTGCACGCGGCCCAGCCTTAGGAGAAATAGAGGAGTATTTTGTCCAATCATTACGGGTAGGCGATAGTTTTGTTTTTGCAGGCCGAATAGTGGCTTTTGTAGAAATTAGAAAAATGCAGGTCATTGTTGAGCCTACTATTGCAAAAGAGCCGAAAGTGCCTACCTATACAGGTGGCAGGTTACCCTTAACAGCAGATATGTCCGAAACAGTGAGACATATTCTACAATCAACCGACATTCATCCATCTCTTCCAGAACCAGTGCGAGAATGGCTTGAAATTCAACAAATTTACTCAAAGCTACCAGATACCGATAGCTTGCTGGTTGAAACATTCCAACGCGGTGAGCAACATTATCTTGTCGCCTATGGATTTGAAGGTCGAAATGCGCATCAAACGCTAGGTATGCTTCTTACTAGACGCATGGAAAGGACAAGTCTCAAACCACTTGGTTTTGTTGCAACAGATTATGCGATTGCCATTTGGTCTCTTGAAAAAGCAAATCAACCTGCACCATTATTTAACCCTGACATATTAGGAGATGAATTAGAGGAATGGATGGCTGAATCAACCATGCTGAAACGTTCATTCAGACAGGTTGCCACGATTTCAGGATTAATTGATAAAAACATTCCCGGAACAGAGAAAACAGGAAAACAAGTAACTATTAATTCAGACCTTATTTATGATGTTTTAAGGAAATATCAGCCAGATCATATTTTACTTGAAGCAACGCGGCAGGATTCCGCCAGAGGTTTGACAGATATCCGCAGGCTCTCAGACCTTTTAATTCGGTTTGAGAATAAGATTACGCATGTTGATTTACCTAGAATATCAGCTCTTGCTATCCCTCTGCTACTTGAAGTGGGACGAGAATCAGTTATGTCATCTGCAGTTGAGGCAATGTTAGAAGAATTAGAATATGACCTTATCAATGAGATAAAAGAAATTTAAATATATGAATCTTCTGACCCCAAAAGCCGGCCTTAATCTGGCGTCTAATCGTGATTTAGACAAAGCTGAGATTACTTTTTGTAATCAGCTTTTTTGGTTATATGCAGATGGCTCATGTTACCATTCAAACAGCCAAACACTTATTGTGGCTGATTTGCATCTTGAAAAAGCGTGTTCGCAATCAAGCGCAACTTTGCTGCCTGGATATGATACAATAGAAACATTAGAGCTTCTAGGCAGTGCATTAAATAGAAACCCTGTATCACATTGTATTTTATTAGGGGATAGTTTCCACACGATAACAGCAGCACACTCTCTAGCTGAAACTTATAAAAAGCAGCTACAACAATTAACGGTTGGAAGAGAATTTACATGGGTGCTTGGAAATCACGACCCATTACTGCCAGATTTTTTAAATGGCACGCAGAGCCTTTCATCTAGCATAGGTAAGATTGAGCTTCGACACCAGATAGATCAGAACGAACCTAACACTATGTTAGCGCCTCCTGGCGGTCAGATTATAGCTCATTATCATCCAAAAGCAAAATTAAGACTGCGTGCTGGTACGGCCTCTGGAAAATGTTTTATTTTTGATACCTATCGGATGATTCTACCTGCCTTTGGGGTATTTACTGGCGGCTTAAATATTAGGGATAAAACGATTTCCAGTTTGTTTTCACAGCCACCAGAAATTTATTTCTGCCATAGAACAAAACTTTATCACATTCGCGATGTTGCAAATTTATGTAGATAACATAGAAAAGAACCTAATTATTAGTTATTAATAATAAAATTATTATTGAGAGAAGGACAGATTATGCGTATTGCCGTTGTAGGTGCTGGGATTGCAGGATTAAGTGCTGCTTGGCTACTTCATAAAGAACATGAGGTAACCTTGCTCGAAAAAGATAATCGCTTCGGTGGTCATGCGCATACAGTTGATGTTCGAAAAGATGCCGCATCAGACCCTGTTAGCGTAGATAGCGGGTTTATCGTTTATAATAGTTACAATTATCCTAATCTTATTGGGCTTTTTGATGCGCTAGATGTAAAAACCCAAGAAACAGATATGTCCTTTGGGGT
>JAACDT010000126.1 GCA_009936885.1 Alphaproteobacteria bacterium | reverse complement strand
CTTTAAATAGAGCAGTAGATACGAGATAAATATCACTTATTAATTTAGGCAAACAATATAGCCTTTCTAACTCTCATATATTTAAAGGAGGGTGGGTAAAAAGAAGTATTATAGTTGAGTGTTTATAATGCTAATAAAACGGGTAAAATTTTACATGTTATCTATTTTACTTGTAAAGTCTGCTGAATGGTCGTGTCTAATTTTTCGACCAGCATTTCTATTTCAGCGTCAGAAATAATAAAAGCAGGTGCAAGCAAAATGTGGTCTCCTGCTCTGCCATCAATGGTTCCTTGCGCAGGATAACAAATCAATCCCTCAGAAAATGCATGTTTTTTTATCATTCCAGCTATGTTCAGGGATGGATCAAATGCATTTTTACTCTGTTTGTCTTGAACTATCTCAATTCCAATAAACAACCCCCTGCCGCGAATATCACCAATATTTGGATGGTCATGAAAACACTCATTTAATTTGTTTTTTAAGTATTGTCCTTTTTTAGAAACGCTTTCAACTAGCTTATCATTCACCAACCTATCCAAGACTGCATTTGCTGCAGCCGCCGCTATCGGATGGCCTAGATAGGTATGACCGTGCTGGAAAAAGCCGGTCCCATTCTCAATCGCTTCGTGAATATATTCCCTGCATAGCATAGCGCCAATGGGCTGATACCCAGCGCCCAATCCTTTTGCAATAGTTAGAATATCTGGCACAACATTATCTATATTGCAGGCGAACAAAGCGCCTGTTCTACCCATGCCACACATCACCTCGTCAAAAATAAGCAGAACCCCATATGTATCACAAATTTCTCTAATTCTATTTAAATATCCCTCGACAGGGCAGAGCGCACCAGCTGTTGCTCCAACCACTGGTTCTGCTATAAATGCCATGACATTTTCCCTACCAAGCCGAATTATTTCAGTTTCGAGCTCATTTGCGATTCTTACCCCATAGGCTTCTTCGCTCTCATCAATGCGCTTATCGCGATAGACATAACAAGGAGATATTAGGGTTGTTTCAATGAGTAAAGGTTCAAACTGACGACGACGCCATTGATTGCCACCAGCGGCCAAGGCGCCTAGCGTATTGCCATGATAACTTTGTCTTCTTGCTATAATATGACGACGGTTTGGCTGCCCTGTTTCAACAAAATATTGCCTCGCTAATTTTAAAGCAGCCTCAACAGCCTCAGAGCCACTAGACACAAGATAGACCCGGCTTATGTCGTAAGGAGCGGCATGAGCTAATCTGGATGCCAGTTTTTCAGCTTGATTACTGGTGAAAAAAGAGGTGTGCGCATAAGCCATCTGCTGCACTTGTTCTGTTATAGCTTTTTTAACATGCTCGTCCGAATGACCAAGGCAAGATACCGCCGCACCGCCAGACCCATCTAAATAAGCTTTGCCTTTATCATCATATAAATAACATCCATCACCCGATAAAGCTAACGGTAAGTCTGCTCTACTATTCCTTTGAAATACATAATCACTCTTCACGATACAGACCTTTTGCTTTTTTCCGAAAGATACCGCTTTCTATTAAGTAATAGAATAATCATAAGCAAAATTATCGCTGGTAGGTAAAAAATCTCTCTGGCCGGTCTGTTTGTAGTTTCAATGAAAAGTGCATCAAGCATAACAGGTCTATCTGCGTAAAAATCAAATCCTTGTACTTCTTGAAATAAAGGGGTTCCTGGAAATGGCTCTTCTACCAAAATCTTTGAATTATCCTCTACAACACCCAAGCCAGCTTCATTAAGACGGGAAATAGCATCTCCTTCCAACGGAAGCTCAAGAATACTATTTCTTGTAATAATCTTGTTCTCATCGTCAAAATCTGGGCCACTTATCCTGACTCTTAAGTTTGTTAAGTTTGATGGCGCATCAAACAACTCATTCTCTAGAAGGGCTTCTACTTGTGTTCCATCAAGTTCTAGGTAAGCAGGTGAAATCCTATCAAGCCAGAAATCAGGTCTAAAAAAAGTAAATGCTACAAAAAGAAGTGCCAACATTTCCCATAGCTTTGTTTTAGTAAAAATAAAGCGCTGTGTTGCAGAACAAAATGCCATCATGCCAATAGTCATTGTAACAAAAACAACGACTCCCTCAACAAAACCAACATCTATCAAAAGAATTGATGTATTGAATATAAACATAAATGGCAGAATTGCCGTTCGAATGTCATAACTAAAACCTTGTATGCCCGTCCTTATCGGGTCTCCTTTAGAAATTGCGGCGGCTGCATAGGCGGCTAAACCTACTGGCGGTGTATCATCAGCAAGTATCCCAAAGTAAAACACAAATAGATGTACAGCTACCAAAGGAACAATCAACCCGTTCTGGGCACCAACCATTACAATTACGGGCGCCATTAGCGAGGACACAACAATATAGTTTGCTGTAGTTGGCAGCCCCATTCCCAAAATCAAGCACATAACTGCAACTAGAACCAGCATCACCACCAAGTTACCTCCTGAGACAACCTCCACAAATTCTCCGATAAACTGATGCATTCCTGTAAGTGATACGGTACCTATAATTATGCCGGCTATCCCAGTTGCAACAGATATACTAATCATGTTTCTTGCACCATTTTCTAGGCCAATTTTCAGGTCGATTAAGCCTTCAAATAATTTTTCTTTGGTAAATTTTTCTCCCCTAAAATATGCTTTCAATGGGTGCTGGGTTAACAATATTATGACCATTACAACACATGCCCAATAAGCAGATAGTCCAGGAGAAAGGCGATTTATCAAAACACACCACAGCAACACAACTATAGGTAAAACGTAATGATATCCTGTATTTGCAACTGATGAGACAGAGGGGAGAGATTTCATCTCCTCTGGTGAAAGCCCAACTAACAAATCTGGAGATTTTGCAGAAATTCTTAATAAAAATAGGTATATAGAGCTTAAAAGAATTATCACAAACGGCATCGTTAATGACGGAAGCGAACGACTAACTTGGTCAATACCTAGTTTTGATATTGTTGCTAATACTGCAAGCACTAAAAACCCTGTCAAGAAACCTGTGATTCTGTGCAATAAGCTTCTGCTGCGTTGGGTACGCTTAAGACCCTCTAAACCGAGTTTTGTGACCTCAATATGCACCAGATAAAACAAAGCGATATAAGATACAAGTGCAGGCAAAGCTGCGTGTTTAACAAGTTCAAAATAGCTAACGCCTGTAAACTCCGCTATCAGAAAGGCTGCAGCACCCATAACAGGGGGCGTTAACTGACCATTTGTTGATGATGCAACTTCTACCGCACCTGCCTTTTCGGCACTCAAGCCTGTTTTTTTCATCAGTGGAATTGTAAATGTTCCTGTGGTGACCACATTGGCTATAGAAGAGCCAGAGTATATCCCAGAAAGGCCACTTGCCATTACAGCTGCTTTGGCAGGCCCGCCTCGCAAATGACCTAGTAATGCGAACGATAATTTTATAAAATAATTACCAGCGCCTGAGCGCTCTAACATTGCCCCGAACAGAACAAATAGAAATATCATTGACGCTGAAACACCTAACGCAACACCGAACACGCCTTCAGTCTGCATCCAGAAATGCCATGTTGCTTTATTTATGGATGCTCCTTTCCAGCGCATGGAATCGGGAAAGATTTCTAAATGTCCAAACATAACATAAAATAAAAAACACGCTGCCACAATTACGAGAGGAATGCCTACCACGCGATAAACAGCTATCATCACGCATATTATGCCTGCGATAGAGAAGAATAAATCAAATTGGTTTGGGAGACCTGCACGATCTGCAATGTCTAATTTGAATAAAAATAAATAAAAACATGTAAAAACGGCCAAAATTGCAGTGGCGAAAGACGCCCACCTGTCTAATATAGGATTAATTTTAATAACAGATGGATAGGCTGCAAGTGCTAGTCCTAGCCCAAAAGCAAGATGTATTTGCCGTGCTTCTTGTGCATTAAATACTAATTTGTATCCTGTTATTTGACTGAGATAAAATGGAAAATCTGCTGCAATCCATAACTGAAATAATGACCATAGAATACATATCAAAGAAATCCAAGTTGCAGTGGATGCTTCTTTCTTAAGATTAGCTGGTAGTTTTTCGCTCTTTAATGAACTATTTTTCATCATCATTCTTTTTATAAAATCAATCGCTAAGCTTGTATAATAAAGTGCCGGCACAAGGCCGGCACTCTCTTGGATAATGACTACATCCAGCCACGCTCTTTATAATATTTAACAGCACCAGGGTGCAAAGGAGCTGATAGCCCGTCAGATATCATTTGCTCTTCATTTAGATTCGCAAAGGCAGGGTGAAGCTTTTTAAAGTCTGCAAAATTATCAAATACTGCTTTGACAACGATATATACGACTTCCTCAGGGACAGATGAAGAAGTAATAACAGTAGCGCCTACACCAAATGTGGTTGTATCATTCGGAGAACCTGCATACATGCCGCCCGGAATACCGGCAACACGATAAAATGAATTATCTGCAATAAGCTTATCAATTGGAGCACCTGTAACCGATACAAGCTGAACGTCACAACTTGATGCTGCCTGTGTAACTGCTGCGGCTGGGTGACCAACGGTATAAATCATTGCCTCAATTTTACCATCGCAAATTGCTTGTGCCATTTCAGAGCCCTTGAGTTCAGCCGCAAGTGAGAAATCGCTCATCTCCATGCCAAACGCTTCCATAACAACTTCCATAGTTGCTCTTTGGCCAGAGCCAGGGTTTCCAACATTAACTTTTTTGCCTTTTAAACCCTCAAACGAAGAAATACCTGAATCTTTTCTAACAATAAGTGTAAAAGGCTCAGGATGAACCGAGAACACAGCTCTTAGGTCTGTGAACGCGCCTTTGTCTTCAAACTTTGAGGTGCCGCGATAAGCATGATACTGCCAATCAGATTGAGCAACACCAAATTCTAGCTCGCCTGCGCGTACCGTATTAATATTATAAACAGAGCCGCCTGTGGATTCGGCAGAACAACGAATACCGTGTGATTTGCGGTCTTTGTTAACAAGACGACATATAGCGCCTCCCGTCGGATAATAAACCCCGGTTACGCCACCTGTTCCTATCGATACAAATTGATCAGCAGAAACCTGTGATACGCCAAAAGTTGTTAATATAGCTATTATGCTACCATAAATTACTTTCCTCATTCCCATCTTTACCTCCATAATATGTGAGAATAAAATTATTTGTAAGCGCTTACATTATTATTTTTAATTTCGTGCGATTACTAATTTCAGAGAAACACAGTTTTAAAAGAATAGCAATTTTAGTGATTTGTTTTTTTTGATAGAGTAATAATTCAAACTATAGACAATTGGAGTAAATTTGAAATAATAAAAATATGAGGGCATTGGCAAAAGTGTCGCATAATCAAGGTAATTCTTGAAAATTCGCAATTTCCGATAACGTAACCGGTTTAATAGGTTGCCGGATACGAAAATAACCTGTTTCCTGTGGTGTTTGCCCTACTATTTGAGAAATTAAATTAACAACTATATTACCGCAATATCGGCCCTGACAGTTTCCCATACCGCATCTGGAATATGCTTTAAGCTGATTTGGGCCAAGACAGCCTATCTTAACAGCTTCTCGTATTTTGCCTGCTATGACCTCTTCGCATCTGCAGATTATAATGTTGTTTGGCGGACAGCTATACCAGTCTTTTGGGGCATATAGAACATCTAAAAAT
>JAACDT010000125.1 GCA_009936885.1 Alphaproteobacteria bacterium | reverse complement strand
TCTAGATAATTTGGCTGAATTATCGGCGGTGTTGAAATGTGGCTATCGATTGCTTTAACATAACCTCGGCTTTCAGGGCGCATCAAGGCTACATTAACCGTAACCCCATCAAATTTATGTGGCACTCCGCCCAAATCTTCAGTGCTAAATAATAACAGCAACGCTTGAATATCTGGATTAGCGGCCTCTGGCTGAACTTTTATATATCCACCTGCATAACACGCGCCCATAGCAAGCATGCCGGTGCGCGAGAAGATATATTTAAGACCCTCCGTTATTTTGCGTAACGGATTATGATACAAGCTATTCGCCGTTACTGGCAGATTGGTTTTATACAAAAGAGGGGCATTTACATGGTCTTGTAGATTCTGACCCACCCCTGGCAAATCTGCAATAACCGGTATGCCAAGCTGTTGCAATTCTGCTGCATCTCCAACCCCTGATAATTGAAGTATTTGAGGAGAGTGAATAGCACCAGCAGACATTAAAATTTCATTATTGGCATGCACTGTTTGCCGGTTGCCTGAGGTTTCATATTCCAAACCAATAGCTCTACTACCTTCAAAAATTAACTTGCGTACCTGTGCATTGGATATGATGGTTAAATTACGGCGCGCTTTGGCTGGCTTTAAATAGGCAGTTGCAGCACTAGAGCGCCTGCCCTTTTTAGTAGTCCATTGAATAGGGCCAAACCCTTCTTGCTTATTTGCGTTAAAATCATGATTATAGTCATAGCCAGCCTGTAATCCTGCCTTTATATAGGCTTGTGCTATTGGATGCGTTTGGGCAGGATCACTTACCCATAAAGGCCCACCAACTGAGTGATACTGCCCTTCTCCTCTTTGTTGATTCTCCGATTTTTTAAAGTAGGGCAGAACATCATGAAAACCCCAGCCTGCATTTCCGAGCTGTTGCCAGTGATTAAAGTCATCTTGGTTGCCCCGCATATAGACCATTCCGTTTATAGAGCTTGATCCCCCTATTACTTTTCCACGCGGTGTTGGAACAGGCGTTTTAACCCATCTCTTGCCAGGCTCTGTTTGAAACATCCAGTTAATTACTGGGTTACGAAAATTTTTCCCATATCCGATAGGAATATGTATCCAAGGGTTAGTATCTTGCGGGCCTGCCTCTATAAGTAACACGTTATGGGAAGTCGCATCTGTCAGTCTATTCGCCAAAACACATCCAGCACTACCACCACCAACAATAATAAAATCTACCCTAGATATATTCTGCCCCATCTCCCTATTTTCCCAATAATCAGATATCTAATTCTAATATATACAACCCGCCAGACCATCTGTCGCCAGCATAGATAATTCCATTTTCATCTGCATATACCTCATTCATCTGAATCGCTGGCACCCTTGAATTCTCTGGGCCTTCAGGGACAAAACAAGCAATTGTTTCAGGTTGGTATGGGTTTTTAATATCATAGACCCTAATGCCTGCATTAAAGAAACAGCCAATTATTATCTCTTCACTATGAAACGAAGGTCCTGGTCTGTTTTCATGCACATTATGAGAGCCAAAACGCCCTCCTTTTTGGATATATTCTTCAACAGGTGGAAGCGGTAATGTGCTAATTGGCACTAGGTTCTGCTCATTGCGAGCATCCAAAATCCATGTAAGCTTTGGCCAATCCGCACCATCATCTTTGATACACTCATCGCTCACTATAATTAAGCCTCTATCAAATAACGGCATTACGGTGTGGGTAAAACCTGGATAGGGATTGTGAGGTGACCAGTGAGAGACGATTTTTGGGTTACTTTTATCTTCAATATCCAAAATAAAGGCGCCCCCATCAATATATCCAAGATAGGCTCTATTTGGATGTGAGGGATACACATTAGCATTATGGAGTCTAAATGCATCTCCGCCACGTAAATTTTCCAGCGGTTCAGGAATAATCCTGTCTGGCATTGGCTCATCATCTTCTTTTTTTGTTCCAGGCATCCACCATCTGCCAGCCTCCGTCATTTTGGTCGGGTTTCTTACATCAATTATCTGATAAATCTGATCATCACGCGGGTGCTTCGGTGTAAAATCAGGCGCTCCACTAGCCATATGAATATATTCCCCATCTACAAACCACAAGCAATGTACGCCTCTGGAATGTGGCCCAGCAGTTGAATAAAAATTAATGGAGCGCGGTGATTCAGGCTGGCTGATATCAAATAGCTCCACACCTGCTTCAGGCAATCCTAGCTGATAAACCTGGTAGGCAACCGCTAGAATATCTCCGCAAACCTCCAGGGAATTAGATCTCATGTTACCGTGTTTTAATTCAGTTTGGCATATTACTTTGGGGTTTCTTGGGTCTGTGACATCTACGCCTGAAAAGTTTTTCGGAGGTCCTTCATGAGCAATCCAAAGGATACGTCTTCCATCTTTTGCAACCTGCATTGACATGCCTTCGCCTACACCGCCAAATCCGTTTAAGGTGGTATGTGCCAGAAGTTTCATATTTTTTATCAGACCGTTACCCATTTTTTTCTCCAAATTTTCATCAAAAACATTATTTAGTAACGGTTCGATTTAGACAGCGCATTTTGCGACTGTCAATTTATAAAATTGGAATTAAGTCATTATAAATTGAATGTTTCTACAATTTAGTTTCAAATGAAAAAATACATTCTTTAAAAAAAATAGGGAGGCTCTCATGCCAATTTATAAAGCGAACGAGATGAAAGAAACACCGGACGTAAAAAGGCCACATATCAGTATGATACAATATGGGGGTGAACTAATAAAAGCTGGTCTTGTTACCTATTATGAGGGTGATGCACCACCGCCTCATTATCATCCAAATGATGAGCAATGGATTTATTTGCTCGAAGGCAGTTTAGCTGTACTTATGGGGGAAGAAGTCGAAACGGCTACTGCTGGAGACTTAATTTATGTCCCTCGAAATACCGTACATGGTATTCGTCTTTTAAATGATAAATGTAGATTTTTTACCTGTAAAAGTCCTGCCGGTTCTGGCGGACTAAGTGAGGATTATCAGCCTATAGCTAATTTAGATGAGATAACTAGAAAATTGAATGCGCATAATTAGATAGTTAGCTCTAACTCTCTGAATTATCGATAATTATTCGTGTTGTAAGCTTTGGAACGCATTAATTTAAATTATAATCTGCATTAAATAAATTAATGCTTAAATGACTTTACAATTAAATTTTTTTAGCATTACCATTGAAAAATTAATTTTTTACAAGGAGGAAATTATGAAAATTAAATTAGAAACTATTTTCAAAGGTGCACTGACTACTTTTGTAGGTATGTCAATGGCTTTTACCGCAAACATAGCTTTTGCGGATTATCCAGAAAAAGACATCACTTTTATCGTGCCTTATTCACCCGGTGGCGGTTCTGACCAAATGGCAAGAAGATTACAGCCTGGACTTGAAAAGGCATTAGGCGTAAATGTTCGCATCGTCTACAAAACTGGCGGCGGCGGCGCTGTTGGTTTTAGTGAATTGCATCGCTCTAAGCCAGATGGCTATACAATCTCTAACGTTGTTGTTCCAAACGTTATACTCTCATCTAAAGGCGATGGTGTTGGCTATAAGCCTGGTGATTTTGAATATATTGGAATGACTGAGTCTGCTGTCGGTGCCCTGATGGTTCCAAAGGATAGCCCATATCAGTCACTAGATGCGTTCGTTGCAGCTGCTAAAGAAAAGCCAGGCATGCTAACCGTTGCAGGAGTTGGTGGAACAGGTGCTGATAGATGGGGTGCATTAGCTGATATTCTTGGTATTGAGACAACTTATGTTCCTGTTTCAGGCGGCGTTGGTAAAATGATGCCTATGCTTGCAGGCTCACACGTTGACGCTGGCATGACTGCTTCAAATCACGCAACCAAGCATAGCTCAATTGTTGATGCGCTTGTAGTTGCAGGCACCCAAGAGGTGGGAACTCTAAAAGGTGTTCCCTTTGAGCCAGAATGGAGTTATGTGACAACATGGGGAATCATGGCCCCTCCAGGCACACCTGCTGATATAGTTGCTACATTAAATGCAGCTCTTAACGAAGCAGCTTCCGACCCATCTGTTGCTGATACATTAGGAAAAGCCGGTTACAACACGATTATTCAAACCATAGATGAAGTAAATGCGTTGATGGATGCGCAAATTAAGGCATATGAGTAAGCATTAAGTAGCCCTCTTAAAATTTTGAACACTAGCAATTTTTTAAGTTGCTAGTGTTCCAACAAAAAGCACCTAACTAAAAAGATAAATTAAACATCAACTAGTAGTATTTTTACCTACGGAGCTCTCTGAAAATGATTGAAGCATTGTTCATAGCTTTAAGCCCTTCTTATTTAATGTATATGACTATTGGTATCTTGCTGGGTCTAATCGTTGGAACGTTACCTGGACTGACAGCAACTATGGGGACGGCACTATTGGTGCCTTTTACATTTGCCCTACCAACTGGGGAAGGTATTGCTATGCTAGGTGGACTCTATGTCTGTGCAATGTTTTCAGATGCAATTCCAGCTTGTCTTGTTAACACACCAGGAACTCCTGCTGCCATGGCAACAGGTTTTGATGGTCACCCAATGGTTAAACAAGGAAGAGGACAGGAAGCCATCGTTGCAGCCTGCTTTAGCTCCGCTCTTGGCACTATGTTTGGCGCGGCTTGTTACCTTTTACTTGCTTGGCCAATGATATCAATTGCCTTAAAATTTGGGCCGCCAGAGTTTTTCTGGCTGGGTATTTTTGCACTTACCATTATCGGAAGTCTCGCTGGTGATTCTATCTTAAAGGGCCTGGCTGGCGGTGCCATCGGATTATTGATAAGTTGCATCGGCATCAGCCATGCAACCGAGCTTAATCGTTTTACAATGAACATTCCAGAGCTTCGGGGCGGGGTATCACTTGTTGCTGCTCTAATTGGCGTTTTTGCTGTTCCACAAGTTTTGTCTATGGTTTTAGGCCTTAGAAAACAAGAATATATTGCTGAATATCGAGCAGAAAAAGGCGTGATCTTAAAAACAATGATTAAGGTGTTATCAAAACCCATTCACTTTTTGCGTTCTGCATCTATAGGAAGCTTTATTGGAATACTACCAGGTGCGGGAAGTCCTATTGCTGCCATCGTATCCTATAACGAAGCTGTCCGCTGGAGTAAGGATAAGAGCAAGTTTGGGAAAGGTAACATACATGGTGTGACCGCATCTGAAATTGCTAATAATTCGGCAGCACCCGCTGCTATGATTCCTCTTGTTACTCTTGGCGTGCCAGGATCATCCCCAGCGGCTGTTATTGCAGGCGCGTTAATGTTGCGCGGGTTAAATCCTGGGCCTGAATTATTCGCAACGGATGGTGTTCTTGTATATTCTTTTGGTTGGTCCATGTTTATAGCCGGGATAGTTGTATTTTTCGTTGGCTTGCTTGCAACACCTTTACTTGTGAAGGTAATAAAAATTCCCCTTCGCTTACTAGCCCCTCTTATAATGTTTCTAGCTATTATAGGGGCGTATGCCATACGCAATAATATCTTTGATGTTTATTTAATGTTAGCCATAGGTATTTTTGTATTCCTTGCTCGAAGATTGGGGTTTCACCCAGGTCCTATTGGTTTGGGCTTTATTCTTGGACCAATTATCGAGCCATCGCTGGTTCAGGCATTATATATTTCTGATGCTGTTGGGGTTCAAAAAATATTTTTCAGCGGAACCATTAACATTACGCTTATAAGTCTGTCTGTCCTGTCTATTACAGCGGTAGCCTTATCTCGCTTCAAAGCCAGAAGAGCTGCAAAACTGGCGTAAGTAAATTTGATAATTTAGATTTTTAAAGAGTGACAAAAGATGCCTCAAATATCCAAAATATTAAAAGATAGTGATGTAATAACAACCATTCTGCTGTTAGGAATATCATTTATTTTTTATTCTGGTTCCGGAGCAAATGCAAAAGATTGGGTGTTTCCTCTAATGGCAACATTTTCTTTATTTGGCATTTCAATATTTTTCCTAATTAAATCCATCCTAAAAATCGTTTCTGGGACAATAGTCTCAGATTTAGAAATAGAAACTGATCAAGTGCCATCCATTATAAATGTGATTTTCTTTGCACTATTTATGTTCATATTCCTTTTCCTATTATTTGCCTTCGGATTTTGGATTGCTAGCTTAGCTCTTTTATGGACATCTATTGCTTATTTCAATCCAGATAAAACTCTAAAAACAATTATAAAATCATTGCTTATAGCAATCATCAGCTGTTTAGTTGCTTATGTTGTTTTTACCCACATATTCTATGTTCCATTTCCAGAATCACGTTTATTTGGTTAGTCATCAACAAATATATTGATGCGCAAATGAACAGTCCTTTACTGGCTTGTAACTGTAATAATTAAAATTAACACATACCTCACGAAAATTTAAATTCTTGTTTCAGACACTTCTTTCGCTAATCCCATTTCCCGTTGAACTGAGTTCATTTCAAATAGTGTCGCTCATAAGCATCGCTTTTTTTACTTCTTTTTTTAGCGGTGTGGTTGGTATTGGTGGAGGACTTTTTTTATTAATATTCTATGCATCAGTTCTGCCAATTACGGCTGTTATTCCAGTACATGGTTTTTTACAAACTTGGAATAATTTATGGCGCGCAATGTTAACGCGTGATTTTCATACACCTGTGCTACGCAGTTTTATTTTAGGTTTCCTAGTTGGTACAGGGATAAGCATGGTATTTGTTGTAAATCTGCCAGCCCCTATTTTAAAAATAAGTATAGGTGTTTTCGTTCTAATATCGGTGATAGGCAAAATACCTACTCTGTCTAAACGCTATTTATTTATTGGCTCAACCATTTCCATGGTTCTTAGTTTTATTATTGGCGGGACAGCGCCAATGGTAGCGGCTATGTTAAACTCATTTTCAATAGAACCAAAAGCGTTTGTTGCTACCCTTGGATTAGTATTAGCTGTGCAGCACGGGCTGAAAGTTATTGTATTTTGGCTGCTAGGTTTTAACTACCTGCATTATCTACCGCTAATGACCTTGGCTATTTTAGCAGGCATGTTAGGTACCTATTTAGGGGTAAAAATAATGTATAAATTAAAAAATGAATTGATTGCTAAATTAGTTAAATTAACTCTTATTTTCCTCGCGATCAGACTTATTTATCTTGGCGCCATACCCCTAATATTTTCTTGATGAAAATTATAAATAACTATGCATTGTTCAGTCTTTTAAGATGAATATAATCCTAATGTTCTTGCCTGTAATTTTAACAGTGCAGTGACACCTGCTAGACTTGGCGTATCAATTTGAAGTTGGTTTGCAATTTCAATCAACGCAGTAACAAGCGGGTCTATTTCCAATGGACGACCCATTTCAATATCCTGCCGAGTAGATGGCTTATGACCAATAATTTTACCTGCACCATTAATTCTGTCTTCAATTGATACAGCAAATCGTATTGATAGTGCCTCACCCACCTGTTTGCATTCACTCATTATTTCAGCAACCAATTTTCGTGTGTCTGGGTCTTCTGCAATTTTATCTAGAGATGCACCAGTAAGCGCACTAACAGGATTAAAAGAGCAATTACCCCATAGTTTTATCCAAATCTCGTCTCGTATCCGCTTTTTTTGCGGCGCTTTGAGACCGCCCTTTATCATTAAATCTGATAGAGTTTTAAGTCTTTCTGTACTTTCGCCGCTTGGCTCACCAAGTGAAACTCGGTTTCCCTCAATATGTGTGATTGTTCCAGGTTTACTGATTTCACAGGCTGGATACACAACACAGCCAATTGCTCTTTCTGGCCCTATCTTATTCCAAATACTGGCATCTGGGTCAACAGACATCAGAGGTTTATCGTCTAATTCTGTATTTGTATTAGCTTTGTGAAAATACCACCATGGCAGTCCATTTACAGCAGAGACAACTGCCGTATCGGGGTCAAGCAACGGTTGAATTGTTTCAGTGATATGGGTGATGCCATGCGCCTTAAGGGCTATGATAACATAATCTTGTCGACCAAAATCTGCTGGGTTATCACTTGCTTTTAGCTTAAAAGAGCGCATTTCCCCATTAATTTCAAGCTTCAAGCCATTTTCTTTTATAGCATTGAGATGAGACCCTCTTGCAATAAGAGAAACATCCGCTCCAGCATCATGCAAACAGGCAGCCACATACCCCCCAATAGCACCCGCTCCGAAGATACATATTTTTGATGTCATTAATCAGCCTCTAAACCAAGTTTCTTAGCAAGACCAATGCGCTGCATTTTACCCGTAGCCCCTTTTGGAATTTCTTCTACGAAACAAACATGCTTTGGAATCTTAAATTTTGCTAGCTTCTCATTTGCATAGGATTTCAAATCTCTCTCTGAGAGAATTTGTCCCTCATCGAGCACCACCGCAACGCCAATCTCTTCTCCATAAGATTTATCTGCTACTGCAAATGAGACAACTTGTTGTATTGCGGGATGATCCATCAAAACATTATCTATCTCAAGCGGAGATATTTTTTCTCCGCCTCTATTTATAATTTCCTTTAATCTGCCGGTAATTTTAAGATATCCATCCTCATCAAATTTTCCCTGGTCGCCTGTCCTAAACCAGCCATCTGTAAAGCTTTGTGAATTAGCCTCAGGATTTTTATCATATCCAGGTGTTACATTATCTCCCTTAATGCAAACTTCTCCCTCTTCACCATTAACTAACTTATTGCCGGCAACATCCATAATACAGACTTCCGGTCCAGCTGGCAAACCAACAAATCCTGCCTTTTGTTTTTGGGGAGGCAAAGGATTGGAAGTCATTTGATGAGTTGCTTCAGTCATCCCATATGCTTCAATAACTGGACAGTTAAATAATGCAATCAATTCGTCAAAAATGGCTGGAGGCAATGAGGCAGAAGAGGACCTAATAAATCGTAAATTTAGTGCTTTTGCAATATCGGCTTGACGTTGCCCACGAAGAAGAATCGCTTGATGCATTGTTGGGACACCTGAATACCATGTAATTCTTTGGCTATTTGCAAGTTCAAAAAATCTAAGAGCATTAAAACCAGGTGTACAACAAACAGATGAACCAGCTGATATACTAGCACAAAGTACTGCAATCAAACCATGGATGTGAAATAATGGCATAATGTTTAGGGAATGGTCGGCTTCTTTTAATTGTAATGTAGCAGAAATATTACCTGCTGATGTTACTAAATTTGATTGAGTAAGGGGCACAACTTTAGGACGAGATGTAGTCCCAGAAGTGTGAAGAACAAGCGCTTCCATTTCTATGCTAGGAATATCAATATTTTTTCTAGTTTCGAATAAGCTAAATTCGCCTGCAGCGTTATCTTTATCTACTGTTATTTCGGCAATTGGAATTGATAATTTTTTTGCTGCTTTTACCACAGGATTGGAAGTGTTCTCTTCAACAATTACCACCTTTGGCTTTAAATCTTCAAGATAAAATTCATATTCAGCTTCCTTGTAGGAAGGATTGAGAGGGGCAGCTGACATATATGAGGCCACCGCTAAAAAGGCAGTAGCCATTTCCGGACCATTAGGCAAGACAATCGCTACCCTATCACTGTTCCTTAACCCTATGCTTGCAAGTTGCTCTCCGATTAAATCAACATGAATTCTTAGCCCATTATAATTTAATGGCTTTCTATTAGGCGCTGTTATAGCGATTTCATTTCCCTGACCTACTTCTAATAAATTTCGTACGCTTTGTTTTGACACACAATACTCCATTTGGTGAACCATTTAGTTGTAAACGAATTAGTTGAAAGAACTAGGCATATGTGTAAGGATAAACGTTCCTGATTGTCTACAAAAAATAAAAATTTTATATGTCCCAGATACCAATATCAATCATCACGGGTTTTTTAGGAAGCGGTAAAACAACCTTACTATCAAAACTCTTAAATTCAGATGATATGCAAAACACCGCACTCATCATAAATGAATTTGGTGAAATTGGAATTGATAATTTATTAGTAAAATCTAGTGTCGAAAATACGTTATTATTAGAAAATGGATGCGTTTGTTGTTCGATAAGAGGCGACTTATCTGATACAATTTCAGGTTTATTTGCTCAATCTGACAATGGTGATATTCCAAGGTTTGATTATATTATTATTGAAACAACAGGACTTGCACTACCAGGACCTATAGTTCAAACAATCAAATCAGATATTTCATTAAACACACGATGTGAATTTGATAAAGTTATTACTGTTGTTGACTGTATCTCATTAAATCATCAGATAACACAATTTGAAGAACCAGTGACCCAAATTATTCAGGCTGATTTCATCTATTTGTCCAAAACAGATATCGCAAAAACTCAAGATATAAAAAATACCCATGATATTATTACAAGCATCAACTCATCAGCTTTAGTGAAGAATGATATAAATTCAAAATTATTACGAACCCCACTTGAGTTAAATTCTAAACAATCTGAGTGTTTCTTATGTTCAGAGGGGTCACATAATCATCAAATTGAACATGACCATTCCTCTCATCACAGCAATCATTCTTTTGAACATTCAGACCATTTATTAAAATTTAGGAATTGGTCATTGAATTCTGAAAAACCGATAAACAAAAAATTATTTAAACAATGGCTTGCCTCACTGTATTCGCTATATCCCCTCTCTATTCTCAGATTAAAAGGATTTATAAACTTTGAAAACAACGAAGGGCAGTATTTGATTCAAGCAGTCGGACCAATCATTACAGAAATAAAATTAAATGAGGATAATAACCAATTTTCGGCCTTAGTCTTTATATTCAAAGATATAGAAATAAAGCACCTTCAAAAGAGCTACGAGATGCAGGTACTACACCCCCAACATACTTGAAAATTGAAAAACTGCTTGTTTTTTATGTTTTGAGCTGGGATAATTGAAGATGTGTTTTTTCAAAAATCGGGAGGAAAAAATGAGAAAATTCAAGAAATTATTTGCAGGAGCAGCCATCGCATCAGCTATGGTGCTATCATCTGTGGGAATAAATGT
>JAACDT010000124.1 GCA_009936885.1 Alphaproteobacteria bacterium | reverse complement strand
TTTGGTCAGATGGCTTGGTATCATCAAACATAATAGACCCCTTGGTACCGGTCACAACCAAGCGATGCTCCTTATAAGGTGAATACCAGCTAGTATGCATGACAGCCGTAATATCGCCTGGAAATTTAAAATTGGTAACTATAATATCGCCGCCATTATGAGTTACATGACTGGCACTAGCGCAATTAATCGAACCTGGCATATTCTTCACAAGACCAAGGATGAGAGATAAATCATGCGGGCATAAATCATAGATTGCAGATTCAGATTTGCGGATGCGACCCATTGCAAGACGGTTTGCTTGAATATGCTGGATGTCGCCAATAATCCCGTTATTTACCTGTTGCTTTAGTTCAATATAGGCTGGGTGATATTGTAGCAAATGCCCTACCATTACTTGCTTGTTTGCCTTTATGGCGGCTTGTTTAATATGTAATGCAGATTCCATGGTCAGAGCTAACGGTTTTTCGATATATACGTGCTTGCCTGCTTCTAATACTGCACATGCGATTTTTTCGTGAGAATTGGCATTGGTCACAACAAGCGCGCCAGAAATATAATCAGCTTGAAGAATTTGCTCTAATGAGGATATTGGACATGAAAATTCTTTTGAGAACGCTTCGGCATGGTGTTGATTAGTGTCACAAACGCCAGCTAAAACACCTAACTCAGACGCATTTCGGGCAATGTTTCTGCCCCATATGCCGCATCCGATGATGGCGATATTAATTTCCAATTAATTTACCTCAGACGTGAATGATAATACGATTAAAAAAAGCACTCGATTTTCATTAAAGAAAGCAGTGTTTTGCGTCAATTGTTGCTTTTCGTAACCTTGATTGTGATATAATTGAATCTCAAACTATATCAGACCCTTGCACTGTAAATAGTTGAGCCTCATATATAGACTTATACTAATTTATCGTTCAGAACATAATTTTAGTCCGGGTTACAAATTCAGTTTGAGTTTAGCACTTTAAAAATAGGTAATAATAAAAATAGGTAATAAAATGTCAGAAGAAATCACACCAGACGCATCATCATTATTTCAAGATAGTCTGCCTATTCACCCTGATATGTTAATTTCTGACTTAACCAACTTAAAAATTCAGTTTGAGCAGTTCAACCATCGCCCCTTAAAAACAGTAGAAGATTCCAAAGCCCATAGAGATGGGATGCTTACTAAGCATGAGGGTGGCGGGCATATTAAAAACCTATATTTACGAGATCATAAGAAAAACAATTTTCTTGCAGTCATACAAGAAGACCGAATAGTTGACTTAAAAGAACTGGCAGATTTGATGCAATCAGGCAGATTATCTTTTGGAAGTGCAGATAGGCTGCTTGAAAATTTAGGGGTGCGGCCTGGCGCTGTCACACCCTTATCAATGATAACCGGGGTTCATAAAGGGGTAAGGTTTGCCATTGATAGTGATTTATATCAGATGGCAAAAATTTATATGCATCCATTGGTGAATGACCGAACCCTATCCATGGTGCCAGAAGAATTGAATAAATATCTTGAGTATTTAGGCGTACAGTCTATTAAGTTAACACTCGCAAATGAATAGGGCAGACAAGTAGAATAGAGGGCGAAGATGTCATTATTAATTGAAGAAAACACCCCGCAACAGCCTGTGGATGTAACGGCTGAAAATATTATGTCGGAGGTTATAGAGGCTAGTTCAGAACAGGCGGTTATTGTCCAGTTCTGGGCACCTTGGTGTGGCCCCTGTAAACAATTAGCGCCTGTTTTAGAAAAGGTATGTGCAAAATACAAAAATGTAAAACTTACTAAAATTAATATAGATGATAATCAGGAAATCGCTGCGCAAATGCGGGTGCAATCTGTACCGACTGTTTTTGGATTTGTAAATGGTCAACCAGCAGATGGTTTTGCAGGTGCTCAGCCAGAATCAGCTGTTACTCAATTTGTTGAGAAACTCTCAGAAGCGGCACCAGGGCAGGCCGACATCTCGGGCTTGCTAGAAGCTGGTGCAACTGCGCTTGCTCAGAATGATGCAAATACCGC
>JAACDT010000123.1 GCA_009936885.1 Alphaproteobacteria bacterium | reverse complement strand
GCTTTAATTCATTATTTAGAGCGCGAATGGGGCGTGTTTTTTTGCATGGGGGGAACAGGTACGTTAATCAAGGAATTAGAGGCTCTGATGATAAGACAGGGCATTTCTATTCGCTACAATACCGATATTGAACAGATTCTAGTAGAAAAAGGACGCACCAGCGGTGTTCGAACTACGTCAGGAGAAATAATCTCATCAGATAGGGTGATATGTAACGCAGATACACCAGCGGTTTATGATGAGCTGTTATCTGCCCAGCCACAACGCAGAAAAAAAGCAATTCCAGAAAAATTAACACGCTATTCTATGGGATTATATGTGCTGTTTTTTGGAACACGTAAAAAATATGACTCAATAGCGCATCATACAATCTGGATGGGCAAGCGGTATCGTGCTTTGTTAGCCGATATATTTAATTCAAAAATATTATCAGATGATTTTTCATTATACTGGCATAGACCTACCGCAACAGACCCAACTTTTGCGCCAGACGGGTGTGATAGCTTTTATGTTTTATGCCCTGTGCCAAATCTTCAAGGAAATGTAAACTGGGATGTTCAGGGCCCTGCATTACAAGAAAGAATTATCACCGCACTTAACCGAACCATTATGCCCGAATTAAAAGAGACAATAACTGATGCATTTTGGATGAGCCCGCGTGAATTTAAATCTGACTATCGCGCAAAACACGGTGCTGGCTTTTCTATTGCTCCGATATTTGCGCAGTCTGCATGGTTTAGATATCATAATCAAGATCCACATATTGATAATTTATTTTTTACGGGTGCTGGCACACATCCAGGTGCAGGCATGCCAGGAGTGCTATCTTCTGCTAAAGTGGTAGAAAATTTAATCACCAATATGCCAGAGGAACGGGCACTATAGTATTTTTTGAGAACTTATCAAAAAGGGATTATTCCAAACGTGCTTTCTGACAATTCAAACCCTGAAACCAATGAGAAATTAGAAGCAACTATTAGCTTGCAGAAAAACGGTAAAAGCTTTTATTGGGCTTCTCAGTTTCTAGGTCGCGAAATGGCAAAAAACGCTACTAAACTATATGCTTTTTGCCGAGTATTAGATGATATGGCTGATGGCGATATTAAGGATGGTCCTGTTCGGCTAACTCATATGCAGCAAAAACTACGCAAAGAAACAGGTGTATCAGACCCTGTCCTAGAGGATTTTCTGCCTTTCATTGATGAATTGAATTTGCCAAAGCGAGCTGTTACCGACTTGATTGAGGGCCTTTTACAAGATCAAAAACAGGTTCTACTTAAAAGCGAGGCTGAGCTTATACAATATAGCTATCATGTTGCTGGAACGGTTGGCTGGATGATGTGTAACGTGCTCAAATGCAAAAATAAGAATGCTTTTAAGTTTGCTCTTGATCTTGGAATTGCAATGCAGCTTACTAACATTGCCCGCGATGTTTATGAGGATGCGTGCATGGGGCGTCGTTATCTGCCCTCAAACTGGGTAGATAATCTCTCCCCATCTCAAATAGTTGAAGCTGCCACAGACCCAAATTCAAAAAATGCAACTGTAATTAAACAAGCTATCTTAACACTATTGAAGCTCTCAGATACGTATTATAACAGCGGGGTTAAGGGCCTTGTCTCACTGCCCTGGAAAGCACATCTTGCAATCGGAATTGCGGCTTTTGTGTATAGGCGAATAGGTATCCAATTGTGCCAAAACCAAGTTAATTGGTATAATGGGCGCACAGTAACCTCTAATTTTACAAAATTTCAATCTAGCTGTGCTGCACTATTTTTGTTATTCGCACGATTTAAAACCTTGCCTAAACATGACAAAAAACTGCATCAACCCCTTGCAGAAAAGCTGGATTTTTCATGAGCATTTCTGCCCAACAAACAGGCCAGAAAAAAGGCCAGAAGAAAATTGCTATAATTGGCGCTGGTTGTGCTGGATGGTCTCTTGCAGCACGGGCTGACCAATTATCGGCAAGCCGTATAGAACTGTTCAAAAAACAGGATAATCATGCCTCTCATAGCTGGGGATTCTGGCAAATGCCTTGGCTCTTGGATGCTGTGTCACAGACCCGAAAAAAATGGAATAAATGGCAAATCATTACCCATAATGGATGCGCAGAACACCATAGTGCAACTCATCCATATTGTAGCCTTCAGAGTGATGTATGGATAAAATCATGCTCACAAAAATTCTTATCTGCGAAAACCCAAACATCTATCACCGAAGTCCCTGTCCGTAAAACTGAAAAAAACAGGGTGATTACATCTGAGGATAAATCAGATTTTGACGTTATTTATGACTCGCGTCCTCCTGTGGCTGACACAAATATACTTCTTCAACATTTCAGAGGATTAGAAATTCGCGCCGCAAAGCCTGTCTTTAATCCAGAGGTAGCTATATTAATGGATTTCAGAGTATCACAGGAAAATGGCATCCATTTTATGTACGTGCTTGGATATGATGAATATACAGCATTGGTTGAATCCACATTCTTTAGCCTGTCTCCTCACCATGATGAAGTTTATGAAGCTGCTATTAGAGAATATCTAAACACAGTGTTTCATCTAGATGATTTTGAAATTATCCATAGCGAGAGCGGTGTTATCCCGATGGGACGCGTAAGCCGCGTAGATAGTAATCCGTTCTTGTTGGCAATTGGCAGCAATGCAGGTACTATAAGACCATCATCTGGCTATGCCTTTAGTTTTATTCAAAAGCAAATAGAACAGTTCACAAGCCAGAATACAAACCCTAAATCCCCTCATAAAAAGTATGATTTATGGATGGATAGCGTGTTTCTGTCTGTCCTTAAATCAAATCCAGAAAAAGCGCCAAATCTATTTCTTAAGCTTGCTAAATACTTGAGCGGTGATGCATTCGCCCGCTTTTTAAGTGGCGATGCTAAAATTACGGATTATGCTTTTGTTATTTACTCAATGCCAAAATGGTTATTTATATGTCACGCCTTTAAGGTTATAGTGGGATCGCAAAAAAGGACTACCAGATGAGCTTGACGGTAATTGATTGGTGGGCATTAGCATTGGTGGTTTTTATTGGATTACCTCACGGCGCTTTTGATGCTGCTATTTCTTTATCGATGGTCCCCTCTGCAAAGAAAATCATTCGGTTGGCTGGTATATTAATCTGCTACTTATTGATGGCGATAATTGTTGTTTTGGTCTGGTATCAGCTCCCTGAATTTTCACTTCTTGTTTTCCTAATTATCAGCATCATACATTTTGGATTAGCTGATTACTCTGCAAGCCCAACCAGAATAAAATGGGCTCATGTAATTGCACATGGGGGAATTGTTGCGATTTGGTTGCCAGTAATTCACAAAGCAGAGGTTGAAGAACTTTTTGCAATCTTAACAAACGGCCCCACCCCTTTTTTATGGGATATTATAACGATATTATTGGTATTCTGGATTGGGGGGGCTTTGTTGCATTTATACCAAACGCTGCGTTCAAAAAAGCACTATCTTGTGAGTATTGAGCTAATAGGATTTATTATCCTAGCCTGGATAGCTACTCCTCTTGTTACGTTTGCGATTTATTTTTGCTTAATCCATAGCAGACGTCATTTTACTTTTATCTGGAAACAATTGCAGCCTATCAGCAGCAAACGGGTTTTAATAAATAGCGCGCTTCTTCTATCAGCTGCTAGTTGGCTAATGGGCGCAGGCTTATATTGGTATTTACATTTGGAAATCACCGCTAGTAATGCAGCGTTACAAACTATTTTCATTGGTCTTGCCGCATTAACAGTTCCACATATGATGCTGATAGACCTTATATTCAGACCACATTCAACCAGAATAACTGAGAGCGACTGATATAATTCACATGACAACACCTACTCAAAAAGACCTGATTTCAGCAAACCGAAAAGATATTCATATCGATTTAGCAAAATCTGATGCGTCTAGGTCCTTAAGACCGCACCCTCTTGACCTGATTACATTGCCTCACAATGCACTTCCAGAGATGGATTTTAATGAGGTTGATACAACTTGCCGATTTTTAAATAGGACATTGTCATTTCCATTTATGATAACTGGCATGACTGGAGGTACGATGCGTGGTGATACGTTAAACCTTGCTTTTGCTGAGGTTGCGAACCAGTGCAAGGTTGCCTTGGGAGTTGGAAGCCAGCGCGTCAGTATAGCTCGAAATAGAAGCCAGAATGAGTTACGCAGACTAGCACCTGACATTCCGCTTATAGGCAATATTGGCGGCGTGCAACTTGCGCAGGAAAATGGACTAGACCTTGCCAAAGCAGCTGTAGATGACCTTGAAGCAGACGTGCTTGCAATTCACCTAAACCCGCTTCAGGAAATAATTCAACCTGAGGGAGATCGTAACTGGCGGGGTGTCCTAACAGCAATTGAAAAAGCAGTTAGGGTTTTACCATGCCCTGTTCTAGTAAAAGAGGTTGGAGCCGGCATTAGTTTACCAGTTGCTCAAAAATTGCAAAATGTAGGTGTGCGCCATATTGATGTTGCATGCGCCGCAGGAACGAGCTGGGCTAGAATAGAGGCTGAGCGGCTTCCAGAGGAGGCGCGTGATATCTATGAGCCGTTCCTTGATTGGGGTCACTTAATTACTGATATTCTGCCAGAGATGCGTCAGTCTCTAAAAGATGTAACTCTAATTGGGTCTGGTGGGTTACGAGATGGTCTTGATTTGGCTAAATTACTATGGCTAGGGTGTGATATCGGTGGTGGTGCGTCCATTCTTTTGAAAGCGCTCGAATCTGAGGCATTAAGCATCCAGCAAGTAGATCTGCATAAATCTTTAGAAACGCTTAAAGAACAACTTACCATTGCTTTGTTTCTTACAGGTCACAAAACACCAGTTTTTAGAGATGAGGTTTCTGGAATCCGTTAGATACAGGTATTTTTTAATTTAAATAAAAAATTTTATGCTTGCAAATCCATTAAAGATCAAGAAATGTATATATTAAGACTTTACTAAAGTCTTCCCCCAGACTGGAGGTCTCGGTTTTCCTACTTTCCGAGGCCTCCTACTTTCTTTATTTATTGTTTTGGATAGTCCCTCGAAACACAATCTGCATTTTCACGATGTAGGATTGTACCGATATTAATAATCATAAAAAACAATTTATAAGGTTAATGATATTACCTACAGGGAAGGCGCCTCGCTAACTGCTTGCTATTTAAGACTGCCTTGAATAGGCTTCTAATATTTAAATCTTGATGATACCCTTTATAAAGGTTTCCATTATTTATTTAAAATTTTATCCATAACGTCGCACCTGATGTTGAATTGAGATCCCCCATACAAAAATGGTTTTCTATTTATGACACATAATTTAATGTCAAAATTTCCTAGAATTAAGGACTTAGAGAAAGTTGCCTCTAAAAAAATCCCTCCTTTTATTCATGCCTATCTTGCTGCTGGCACTGGCAGCGGTAATACGATGGCCCGCAACAGGAGAGCGCTTGACGCAATTACCTTCACACCTGAATTAATGCATGGGCATTTTACACCCAATCTTGAAACTAAATTCCTTGGTAAGTCATATGCCTTACCATTCGGCGTCGCACCTATCGGATTATCATCTATGATATGGCCCTTATCTGAACATTATCTTTCTGAAATGGCGACAAGGCTAAAAATCCCCTATGCCCTTAGCACTGTTGCAGGAGCAAGCATCGAAGATATAGGAGAAAAATGCAAAGGATATGGCTGGTTTCAACTCTATGCCCCCCATAATCGCGATATCACATTTTCATTATTAGATAGAGCAGAAAACGCTGATATGGGCGTGTTAGTGGTAACTGGCGATGTCCCGGCCCCTAGTCGGCGCGAAGATATGAGAAAGGCAGGCGCTCCAATTGGCTCTACCAATGCATCTCGTGTAACACCAAAAATGCTTCTTCAAATCCTACAGCACCCCAAATGGGCATTAGCGGCATTAGAATTAAGAGGCAAACTTCAATTTAAAAATATGGAGAGATACGCTCCAAAAAATTCTACCCATGCTGTATCTAATTTTATAGCAGGACAGCTTCATGGCTCACTGAGCTGGGAGTATCTAGCGGAAATTAGAAAACACTGGAAAGGTCGTCTTGTTTTAAAAGGCGTATTGCGCCCGTCTGATGCTCTGAGAGCCATTGATACTGGTGTAGATGGCATTATTGTCTCAAACCATGGTGGCAGGCAATTTGATGCAAACCCTGCCTCGATTTCTGTTCTACCATCTATACGTCAAGCCGTGGGCTCTAATTTCCCAATTATTTTTGATAGCGGCATTCGCTCTGGCCTCGACATATTAAAGGCATTAGCAATGGGCGCTGATTTTGCGCTGGTTGGCAGGCCGTTCTTATATGGCATTGCTGCAATTGGAAGCCGAGGCGGCGACCATGTTGCAGCCATTCTTGAAGATGAAATTAGCAATGCCCTTGTGCAAATGGGTGCGAAAAATATCGCTGAATTACGACAGCGCCTAAACCACTAATCAGAGCGGCGACGGCGTAAGGGTGCTTTTCCGCCCCCTATTCTGCGAGCTGTCTTATTTCCCCTGTTTTTGTCAGGCTGACCTGAAGAACGCCCTCTTGAGGTTTCTTTTTTGTCGGAGGCAGGTAATTTAAGCGTTGGGGATGATTCTTTCGGTTTTCTTGGGCCATCGGCATTTGAAAAGCTGGGCTTCTTAGGTTTTCGTTTATTACCCAAACCCTCTGAATCTGATTTTTCAAATCGCCTCTTTTCTGATTTAAAACTCTGATCCCTGTCATCTCTAGATCTAGTATTTTGTCTAGTGTTTTCTCTGGAATTTTCTCTAGGGTTTTGCCTAGATTTTTGTCTGGCATCGGATCTAGGCGCACCTGCTGAGCCACCCCCTCTTCTTGAGGAAGAGAATTTTCGCTCCCTAACCATTGGAATACGCTCTGGGTGCGTTGACATTTGTTTAATATCTATTTTGCCTTCAAGCAAAAATTCAGGCTTTATCTCGGCAAGTAATTGCTTAACGCCATTCGCAGCAATTTCAATAAAAGTCGTCGAATTATGAATTTGAATATCTCCAATTAGGGATTTATCCATATTACCAATCCTGCATAGCATGGCAACAAGCCATCTTGGTTCTGCGTTATCGCGATGACCAACAGAAAGCTCAAACCAAGTTGAAGCAGAAAAATCAGCAGGCCCCGCAGAACCTGAAACTGATAATTCTTCAGGAGCTGACTTACCTGCCATTTGACTGCGAACAAACGCAGACGCTATGGCTTCTGGTGAATATTTCTCAATAATTTTCTGGATAATATCAGCTTCAGACTCATCCATCGGCGCTGTTAGTAATTCTGATTTTAGTAAATTGGCCCTGTCTTTTTCGATAATCTGTTCAGCTGATGGCGGTGTTACCCAGCTTGGTTGAATACCATTGCTCTGAAACATCTTCTCAACACGTTTAAAGTTACGATTTGGGATCAAAACAACAGAAATACCTTTGCGCCCGGCACGGCCTGTTCGCCCAGAGCGATGCAACATAGCCTCATCACTTTGTGGCAAATCTGCGTGAATAACTAAGTCTAGATTTGGTAAATCAATTCCCCGAGCTGCTACATCAGTTGCAACACACACATCCGCCTTGCCGTCTCGCATAGATTGAAGCGCAAAATTTCTCTCTTTCTGTGATAGCTCACCAGACAAGGCAACTACCGAAAATCCGCGATTATTCAAACGAGATGCTAAATGGGTAACAGCAGCCCGTGTATTACAGAAAACAATTGCACCTGATACATCATGATATCGAAGCAGATTGATAATTGATTTATCTCTATCAGAAGGCTGAATTTTTATTGCATGATAGCTGATATCAAGATGTTGTGTTGTCTTAGAAGAAACTGAAATTCGAATTGTTTCTTTTTGATAGGTACGCGCCATCTTAGCGATTTGGGCAGGCACTGTAGCTGAGAATAATAAAGTCCTGCGGCTAACAGGTGCTTTTTCTAGAATAAAGGTTAAATCTTCACGAAATCCCATATCAAGCATTTCATCTGCTTCATCTAGAACAACCGCTTTGATATCTGACAGGCGCAGTGCGCCACGTTCAATATGGTCTCGTAATCTGCCAGGCGTTCCAACAACAATATGAGCGCCACTTTCCAACGTCCTACGCTCTGCTCTTGGATCCATTCCGCCCACACAAGAGGCAAATTGCGCATTGGTGCGCGCATATACCAATTAAAGCTCTTTACGGACCTGCAATGCAAGCTCTCTTGTTGGCGCAATTATCAATGCAACGGGAAGTTTAGGGCGACTAAATTCGGTATCCTCTTGCAGCAAGGTGGTAGCAATAGACAATCCAAATGCAAGCGTTTTACCTGAACCTGTTTGTGCAGATACAAGTAGGTCAGCGTCTGGTTGCTCTATATCAAGTACTGCCTCCTGAACAGGTGTCATTGTATCATAG
>JAACDT010000122.1 GCA_009936885.1 Alphaproteobacteria bacterium | reverse complement strand
GCCTTATCACAGAATTCAAGGACCATATCCCCTCCTTGTCGTTTATCAGTAAATGCTTGAAATAGTTCTCTGTCATTATAAACTCCAAGCGCCTTCAGGTATAAATCCCATGCACTAAAATTTGACGTTTTTTTGCTAGAGAGACGCTTTTGCTCCTGCGTTTTTAATGCTGGCGCGATGATACTAGCAACAGATTGTGATATTTCGTCCTGAACCTCGAAAATATCATCTAGCAATCTATCCCATCTTTGCGACCAGATTTGCTTATCTTCAACCGCATCAAGCAAACTCACAGTGACTCTTACTTTGTTTCCTCCTTTTCGCACACTCCCCTCAACCATATATCTGGCATCCAATTCAACTGCGATTTCAGATGATTTTTTGTCTGTACTTCGATAGCTAAAGCTGGAATTTCGGGAAATTACCGGAAATGTTCTCCAGGATGAAAGGTTGGAAATGATGTCCTCTGATATACCATCCGCAAAATAATCTTGCTCAGGATCATTACTTAGATTCAAAAAGGGAAGTACAGCGATTGTTGGTGGTTTACTTGCCTCTGTTTCTTGCCCATTATTTGAACCAACTGAAGCGGCACCGTCGCTGCCTGCCACTTCAAATGCTCTTACAATGGTATTTTTAACTTGCTGCGAGCCTAAATCCAAAAAACTTAATTCTACTTTCTGCTTAACAAAATCATGCACATTATTAGAAAGGCAAACACCTCCTGGTTTGCACAAAGCTTCAAGGCGGGCAGCTACATTTACGCCTTCCCCATATAAATTAGTGCCTTCTACAACCACATCACCCATATTAATACCGATTCTAAAGGTAAGCTGCTCTGATGGTGAAACAGACTCATTGCGCTGAGAAATTAATTTCTGAAACTCGCTTGCACAAATCACAGATGAGACTGCACTATGAAATTCAGCCAACACAGAATCCCCTGCTGTATTAAAGATTCTACCGCTATGCTCTTTGAAAAGATTGTCCAAAATTTGCCGGCATGCCTTTAAATTTTTTAAGGTTAGCTCTTCGTTTGATTCCATAAGGGTTGAGAAATTCACAACATCAGTAACAAAAATCACCGCGATTTTTCTAAATACCTTATCTTCACTCATCTTACACCCGCCTCTATCTATTGCCCTATATTAGTACATCGTTAACTATCAAAACCACAATAAAATACTCACTTCTGGAATGAATAAAAAACATTCCCTCCATTCATATGATGTAAGGTCTGGGGATAGTAAAAAATTGGATAATTCTAGTATTTAATGGAATAGTGAAGTATGTGATTGGATACATCCAAAAGAGGAATTACATTTTTAGAATGAGCGCTGAAATTATCGTTATTGGTGGTGCAAATGCTGACCTTTATGGGCAAATTGCGTTAGAACAAGAAGCACCTGCTGACTCTAATCCTGGACATATTAGCATTCATGCTGGCGGTGTCGGAAGAAACATAGCAGAGAACTTAGCGCATCTTGGCGTAAAAATAGAGTTTATTGGCCATTTTGGCGGGGATGATTTTGCAAAGATGTTAGAGCGCTCGCTAACATCTTCTGGCGCATCAATTAGTCTTTCCATGCGGACACCAAGCAGCAAAAGCGATTCATATTTGGCAATTCACAATAATCAAGGCGAACTTATTTCAGCTGTAAATAATATGGGGCTTATTGAGCGCTTACCTAAGAATTTTTTAAATGCCCATACTATAGCAAATGCGATTACAACTGCCGATTTAATAATCTTAGATGGCAATCTGAGTGAAGAAGTTCTAGATGATTTTTTTCAAATACATGGCAATAATTCTGTTATCGCGTCTGATAGCGTATCTACCGCAAAAGCGAGGCGCTTTATTCCTCATTTATCAAAAATTGACTATATAAAATGTAACTTGGCAGAGGCTTGCATTCTTGTTTCGGCAGGAAACAACCTATCCCTAGATTCCCCAAAATCCCTAAAATCCACAGAATCCCCAGGAAACCCAGAATCCATAGAATCTTTAGAAGAAGTGTCCCAGAGATTAATGAAAACAGGTGTTGGCACTGCCCTCATATCAAACTCAGATGCTGGTTTTATAGTGGCGAGTGGCGGCGAATTTAAGCATTTTTCTGCCCCAAAACTTGCGAAAAGCTATAGCTCTGGTGCAGGGGATGCTTTATTTTCTGGTTTTTTATATGCTATTAGCAGAGGTGAAAATAGCTACCAAGCTTCTTTATTTGCACTTAAGGCGGCCGAAACAGCGCTTAGATTTAACGGACCTGTAAACCCTGAAATCGCAGCATTAGGCAAATTTTAATATGATTGATATAACAACAAACTCTGAAGTTCAACAGGCTATTCAGGACAAAAAACCCATTGTTGCATTGGAATCGACCATCATCTCGCATGGCCTACCCTTTCCAGAAAATCATAAAACCGCGATAGCATTAGAACAAGAAGTGCGCAAACAAGGCGCGGTTCCTGCAACAATTGCAATTATAAATGGCTGTATAAAAATTGGTTTAGAAACAGAAGAACTAGAAATTCT
>JAACDT010000121.1 GCA_009936885.1 Alphaproteobacteria bacterium | reverse complement strand
TAAAACCAAACCGGGTCAAAATATGTCTAATCACCAATATATAAAATCTTATTATGAAGATTGTAATCAAAATAATCACGCGTTGGATTTAGCCAAATATCAGAAGCAACGAATTTTTTTACCTCTGGTTGGTTTGTGCTTTATGATACTATTTGTATGCTTTTCGCGCAATGTAATTGCGGCAACATCATTGGTATCGCATAAAGCTAATTACACGCTAACCATGGGTGAGAAGAGTAAAAATGCGCTTGTTCAAAATGTGCGTGGAAAAATTTCATTCGAATTGCGCGATGAATGTGATGGATGGTCTCTGACAGAGGATTATCTTTTTCAGTTTTTATATGAATCTGGTGAAGAGATAACGATATTGTCACATTCCGATTCATGGGAAGATAGAGAAGGCCAGCTTTATAGCTTTGATGTGCGTGAGCAAAATAGTTATGAGCCGGTATCTATCTATACTGGCTTTGCAAACCTTCCGCCAGAAAGCACGGTTGGGGAAGCCAGTTATGCAGGTGCCTATAAAGATAATTTGAAACTTTCTGATGATATTCTGTTCCCAGTTAACTACACCAGAGCAATTATTAATGCTGCAGAAAAGGGTGAGAAATTTATGTCAAAGCAGTTATTTGTAAATAGCACCCCAGAAGATGCTCTGAAAACAGCTAGTGCGGCTATTGGAAATAAAAAGCCATTTAAATCCGATATTCAAATTGACGGTGTTACAACTTCACATTACTGGCCGATTGATATTGCCTATTTCAAAACAGATGCAACACAAGCCACACCCGATTATCAGATACAAATGGATTTGCACGATAACGGGGTGGTAACAGATTTTCTGATTGATTATGGCGATTTTACCATCCATGCAACTATTTCAGATGGTAATCTGATAGAAAATCCAGATTGCAGCTGAAATTATACGTTAAAGCCTGCTCCAGTTTATCATGATTTAAACTAGGACATAATTATAGTGGAATTATTTATCGTGGAACAAAAGCGCAGCGCCGCGAACGCCGCTTGAATCCCCGTATTTTGGGGCTAATAGCTTGGTTGTAATGTCGTTGGAAAACACATAGCCAGGCCATTTTCGAGGTACATTTTCATATAATCTATCAATATTTGAAAGACCGCCTCCCAATATAATAATATCCGGATCAAGAATATTTATGACCATAGCAAGCCCGCGCCCAATTCTATCTTCTAGCGCTTGTAGGACAGCTTCTGCCACGATATCCCCATTTTTACTGTCAGTGACGATTTCGGGTCCCGTTTTTGAAGTTCCGGCTATCTGCTGATACTCTTTTTCAAAGGCCGTGCCAGATATATAAGTTTCTAGACATCCTGTTTTTCCGCACCAGCAATCATGATTATCAAATTCATTTGCAACAGGCCAGGGCAGGGGGGTGTGACCCCATTCTCCTGCAATTCCGTTTACACCAGAAACAAGATGACCATTTACAACGATTCCGCCGCCACATCCCGTTCCAATAATAACGCCAAAAACAACATTTGCGCCTGCACCAGCACCTTCAATTGCCTCTGAAAGGGCAAAGCAGTTAGCATCATTAGAAAGCCGTACTGCACGGTTAAGAGTTGCTTGTAAGTCCTTTTGAAAATTTTGCCCGTTGAGGTAGGTTGTATTCGCACCTTGAATTAACCCTGTTTTCTTTGAAACGCTTCCTGGCATACAAATACCAACAGGTCCGTCATAACCAGTATCATCAGCAGCTGAATCAACACCCGCTTTTATGGCACGGATCATCGCTGTGTAATTATCTGGGGTATCAATGCGCTCTCGAAACAAAAATTCACCGCTATCCGACAGGATAGCGGTTTCAATTTTAGTGCCCCCAACATCTATGCCACATCGCATAATTTGGCTCTGTATTACTTGATTTTGGCTTCTTTAAAAAGCACGTGCTTGCGTGCTTTTGGGTCGTACTTCATTAACTCTAATTTTTCTGGTTTAGTACGAGGGTTCTTTTTAGTTACATAATAAAAACCAGTATCGGCGGTGCTAACCAGTTTGATTTGAAGGGTTGCAGGCTTCGCCATAACATACTCCGATAGATAATTTCTTAAAATTCCGCGTCAAATTGCGTTAATTGTACTTATTTGTCAAGCAAAGGCTTGCATCGTTTTTATGTTTTTATCGTCTGTTCATATTCTTTTTAGTCCGACTGCTTTTCTGGGACAATTTTCTTCGGTCTGATTTTTTGCTTCTTTTGTCTTTTGTAGGTGTTGTCATAACCCCGCCAGAGCGCCAAGATAATGCGATATTCCCGCTTATAGGGGATATTTCTGTTACAATTACCTGTACTGTTTGCCCTAGCATAAACTGCCAGCCAAGATATCGTCCGGTAAGGTGGGTCTTTTTATCATCTAATATGTAGAAATCATCAGGCAGTGATTTTCGGGATATAAATCCCTCTGCTCTGCCATCAGCAATTGACGCAAATAATCCTGACTGAGTAATCCCAATAATTTTAGCGGTTTGTTCAGATTTAATATAGGAAGCTAATATAATATTTGCCATTCTATCAATAGTACGTCTTTCAGCTTTGGCAGCTATTTGCTCTGTTCCGCTTATATGTGTACAGATTTCTGAGATTTGTTCCGCAGAAGTTTGTTTCATACCGTCAGTGCCAAGATTACATGCATCAATCAGCGCGCGATGGACCAGAAGATCTGAATAGCGCCTTATAGGGGACGTGAAATGAGAGTAGCGCTGAAGCCCAAGCCCATAATGCCCTGCATTTTCGGTTGCATAATTAGCGCGCGATTGACAGCGAAGAATAGCATTTTGTAATAGCTCTCTATCCGCATCTGTGGGTGCTTTTTCCAAAAGTAGGTTGAATTGCTTAGGCGTAAAATTCGGTGTTTCAGGTAGGTCGATATTCATCCCGTCAGCAAGCAAAGCCAAGTCAGCAAGTTTATCTGCACTTGGTGGTTCATGCACTCTGTACACACAGGTTTTATGTTGTTCTTCTAAAGTTTCCGTCGCACAAATATTAGCAAGAATCATAAATTCTTCAATCAGCTCATTGGCTTCTTTCTGCTGGCGGATTTCTATTTCCAAAGGGTGGTTATTTTCTGAAAATTTAATAGAGCGCTCCTTTAAGTGCAGCTCTAATGTTCCTCTTATATGGCGTAATTTTTTTCGGCATTGATATACTGCAAATAGATGATGAAGCGTTCCATTTTCAAGTTTAAGCTGTTTTTCATCAAACAGCCCTTCATATACGGACTGTACTTCATCATAGGTCAGCCGAGCAGTAGACCTTAATTTTCCTCTGATAAAGCGATGTGATTTTTTGTTTCCTTTCTTGTCTAAGAATATTTCAACGGCAAGGCAGGCTCTATCTTCATTTGGTTTTAAAGAGCATAACCCGTTAGATAGGCTTTCAGGTAACATCGGTAGTACTTTTGATGGCAGATACACCGAATTTCCGCGTCTTTGAGCTTCTGCATCAAGTTCTGTGTTTTGGCGTACGTAATGACTGACATCAGCGATAGCAATAACAAGGCGCCAGCCGCCATTTGAGCTTGGTTCTGCAAATACAGCATCATCAAAATCTTTGGCATCTGCGCCATCGATGGTAATCAGCGGTATCTGGGTTAAATCCTCTCTTGGTGTGTTAGATATAGGTTTTGTATCGCTCGCTTGCGATTGCACTTCATCAGAAAATCCATCTGTGAGATTAAATTCAACTATCGTCAAAGCAAGGATGGATTCTGGCTCGTTAATATTTCCAATAACATCTAGGAACTTTGCTTTCCTTACATATTTATCAGATGTTTTTATAAGTTCGGCCTTAATAAGTAAGTCCTCTTTGAGTATTTTTTTATCTGCAATTTCTAAAAAAACAGGTCTTGGCGGGCCTTTCTCAGATGTTTCAATATACCATTTGCCTTTTGACTTAAATGTCCGTCCATAGATATAAGAGTTGCGGGTATGCTTTGGCAATATACGCATTAACTCTGCTTTTGCAGGCGTTTGAGTTGCGTCTGTAATTCTGGCTAAAACATGATCTCCTAAAATGGAGCTATTACCTCGGCTCGTTATGGTGTTGATTTCTGCAAGAAAGCCAGATTGCCTTAGAGAGGGGTCTGTTGGGGTTGCGATGGCTAAGCCGTCAAAATCCAGTTCCGTAATTTCAAAAATGCATAACTCTGGAATAGGTGATACTTCATCTACTCCTATTTTATTTATTGGGGAGGCACCTATCTCCACCAATAAGCGCCTAAGAGCGGCTCTATCACGAGGTTGCACTTCAAACGCGCGTGCAATTTCTCGTAATTTGGGTGGTTTTGAGGATAATTTTATAAAATCCAGTATCGCTTTTTTAGATGGCACTGATATACGAGGTTTTACCAAAATAAAAATCACTTTTCTGGAGGATTGTTCTCAACTGATATCTAGGTCTACCAAGCATGTTTTAAAGACGCTAAAATTCTTATTGCGTTCGTTTATTTTTTTTAAGATGGCT
>JAACDT010000120.1 GCA_009936885.1 Alphaproteobacteria bacterium | reverse complement strand
GAAATTCAATTAGAGAAAACCTTAAACTCAAGTGATATCATCAAACAAATTTCTGTAACAAACGTTTCAGACGCACTTTGCGCGCTATCACTTTCTGGAAAAAAAGTGCGCGACCTATTAGCAAAGGGATGCGCGATTGATCTGCATCCAGATAGCTTTGGTAAAAACCAGTCTGCACAATGCGATCTTGCACTATCCAATGTAATATTGATATGTCTGGAGGAGGATGCGTTTATCTGCATCTGCCGAACCAGCTTTGCTGAATATGTTTTAGATTGGTGCCTTGATGCTGGATTTGAATTTGGCATTTTTGCAAGTGCTGGTATTTAACTAGCGCTCTTAATAATCAGAATCAGGAAGTGCTTCTTTGCGCTGCTCAATAAATGCTCTAAGCGCCTCGTCAATGCTCAAATCAATATCTGGCGCTTTATAGGTCTCAAGCATTTGTCTTGCTTTATTCCGTGCTCTTAATTCTGCATCTTGTGCACCTTCTGAAGACCATTGCTCATACGTAGTATAATCTGCCATTGATGAACGCCAGAACGCTGTTTCAAAATTTGCTTGCGTGTGATCTGAACCAAGGAAATGCTGGCCAGGTCCTACTTGCTTTAGGGCATCTAATGCCAATCCGTTTTCAGAAATATCAATTCCGGATACTAGGCTATTCATCATAGTTAGCTGATCTGCATCAAGGACAAGCTTAGCAAAATCTGATACCAACCCACCTTCAAGCCATCCAGCTGAGTGAAGTGCAAAATTTACTCCCCCCATCACTGTTGGAAGAATAGTATGTGCTGACTCGTATGCTGCTTGTGCATCAGCTGATTTTGCAGCCGTAAGAGAGCCACCAGATCTAAATGGCACTCCAAGCCTGCGCGCAAGCTTTGCACATCCATACAACACTTTCGCTGGCTCTGGTGTGCCGAATGTGGGCGCACCTGTCTGCATTGAAATAGAGCTAGCAAAGCTTCCAAATATAACTGGGACGCCTTTATTTAATATTTGTGTTAATGCAATTCCCGACATTGCTTCTGCTAGAATCTGAGTAAGCGTTCCTGCCACAGAAACAGGCGACATTGCCCCTGCCAATATAAATGGCGAGACGATGCAGGCCTGTCCTGCACGCGCATAAACCTTCAGGGCCCCAAGCATGGTATCATCCCAAGTCATAGGCGAGTTTGCATTGATAAGAGATACTAAAACGCAATTATTCTCAACAAATGATTCCCCAAATAACAAGCGCGCCATAGCCACTGTATCTTCTGCTCTAGATGGGGCAGTAACAGAACCCATAAATGGTTTGTCAGAATAACGAATATGTGCATAAATCATTTCCAGATGACGTTTTGTGACTGGCAAATCAACCGGCTCACACAAGGTGCCTCCAGAATGATGCAGCCCTGGTAGCATATAAACCAGTTTAACCATATTTATGAAATCTTCTATTTCAGCGTATCGTCTCTCCCCATCAAGACCCCGAACAAAAGGCGGCCCATAGACAGGTGCAAAAACAATATTATCGCCGCCAACTTCAACAGACCTTTTAGGGTTTCGTGCATGCTGGGTGAATTGGCGCGGTGCAGTTGAGGCAAGTTTGCGTGCCAGCCCTTCAGGAAACTTTACTCTGGTTCCATCAACATCACAGCCAGCATCCTTTAATAAGGTTAAAACTTCTTGATCATCTCTAAACTCAATACCTATCTCGCTTAAGACAATGTCAGCATTTGTTTCTATTAACTCAGCTGCTTCATCGTGCAAAATATCAATCGGCGGAATATTGCGGGTTATATAAGCTTGGGTTTCTTGCTGACTACTCTCACGAGCCAACCGCCTAGCTGCTCTGCCGCCGCCGCGCCTTGAGGGTTTGTCACTATCATGTTGTGTCATAAGCTCTTCCTATTTTTTAAGCTCTTAGTCTGGCATTTTCAGGGTCAAACGGGCTTTCTTCTATCACCTCAGCACCATATTTTTTACCCAATATATCAATCTCTAACATTGTACCAATATCCGCCTGTTCTGGCTTAACCATAGCCAAGGCAATTGAAAAACCAACCCTAAACCCATATCCGCCAGATGTAACACGGCCAACCAGCTTTTCGCCATTGTAAATTGGGTTGCCACCTGTTGCATCCGCATCCGTTATATCCCTAACATGAAGCGTTACAAATTGATTATTAGCCTTTTTCTCATTGGATAAAACCAATCCCTCACGACCAAGAAACTCAGGTTTATCAAGTTTAACAAACCTATGCAGCCCTGACTCAAGGGCCGAATATTCAATACTCATTTCAGTACCTACCATACGATATGATTTTTCAAGACGCATCATATCCATTGCCCTGATCCCAAATGGCTTTACATTGAATTCTTTGCCTGCCGCAAATAAAGCATCAAATATATGATTTTGATATTCAATGGGATGATGCAACTCCCATCCCAGTTCACCCACAAAGTTAACTCTGGCAGCAATCGTAGGCGCATATCCCACATCAATCTTCTTTACGGTAAGCCATTTAAACGCGTCATTTGACATATCGGTTGTTGTCACACGCTGCAATAACGCTCGTGATTGAGGCCCAGAGACTACTAATACACCCATACTATTGGTAAGGTCTGTGAATTGCACACTGCCATCTGTTGGCATTTCTTTTTTCATCCAGTCATGGTCAAGTCGTTGCGCTGCGCCTGCTGACACAAGATAAAAACTATCTTCTTTTTCCTTCATGATAGTAAATTCAGAATGCACCCCACCGCCGACAGACAAGGAATGCGCCAGAATTATTCTTCCCCTACTTTTGGGTAGTTTATTGGCTATCATTTTTTCAAGGAAGGCCTCTGCTCCGGAGCCAGAAATACGGCATTTTCCAAAGGCTGACATATCAAGCACACCAACATTTTCGTTTACATGCTTAACTTCATTTCCAACATGCTCAAACCAGTTAGATCTTCTAAATGACCAGTCATCATCGCGCGCAACCCCTTCTGGTGCAAACCAGTTAGCACGCTCCCATCCGAATCTCTGGCCAAAAACAGCCCCCATATTTTTTAATCTATCATAACAAGGCGGCGTGCGAAGTGGCCTGCCAGCTGGACGCTCCTCATCTGGAAAATGGGTTACAAAGACATGCGCATAGGCTTCTTCATTTTTAACAGTAAGATAGCTTTTGGTGGCATAATCGCCAAATCGCCTTGGCTCAACCCCGTTCATATCAATTGTCGGCTCACCCTCTACAATCCATTCTGCAATTTGGAATCCAGCACCCCCAGCAGCCGTAATGCCAAAACTATGCCCCTCACTAAGCCAGAAATTTGGTACATCCCATGCAGGCCCCACAATTGGGTTTCCATCTGGTGTATAAGCAATTGCGCCATTATAAACTTTTTTAACGCCCACTTCACCAAAGGCAGGAACGCGTCGAATAGCGGATTCGATACGCGGCATTAACCGCTCCAGATCTTCTTGAAATAATTCATATTCGCTGTCATCATCAGGTCCGTTTGGATAGCAGATAGGGGCCCCAACTTCGTAAGGGCCAAGAATTAAGCCGCCATTTTCTTCTCTCATATACCAAGAGCCGTCAGACTCACGAAGCACGCCCATCTCTGGCAATCCCTGTGCTTGCCTTTCGCGAATTGCAGGGTGTGGTTCTGTGACGATATATTGATGTTCAACTGGAATAACAGGGATATCAAGGCCAACCATAGCCCCTGTTTTCCGTGCAAAATTTCCGGTTGCAGACACAATATGTTCTGCAATTATATCGCCTTTATCTGTCTCTACGCGCCATTCACCTGCTGCGGTTCTGGTAATAGATAAAACAGTTGTATTACGATTGATCTCTGCACCTAAATCACGCGCTCCTTTGGCTAATGACTGGGTAAGGTCTGCAGGCTGAATATAGCCATCACCTGGATTACGGATTGCGCCAATTAACCCATCTTTAACTGCGAGCGGCCAGATTTCGATAACTTGTTCTGGAGTAAGCACCTCAACATCCACGCCTATCGTGCTTGCAACACCTCGATATTGCATATACTCATCCATTCTGTCCTGATTATCTGCAAGCCTGATATTAGAAACCTGAGAGAGGCCAGGATTAAGGCCTGTTTCAGCCTCTAATGTGCAATATAACTCAAGCGCATATTTATGAAGCTGACCAACAGAATAAGACATATTAAATAAGGGAAGCAGGCCGGCGGCATGCCATGTAGACCCAGAAGTAAGTTCTTTCCGCTCAACAAGCATACAATCGCTCCATCCTTTTTTAGCAAGATGGTATAAAGTGCTGACACCGACAACACCGCCCCCTATCACAACCACACGCGCATGTGTTCTCATATCCGCAACTCCCCAGATGTTAGCTCCAACAGAGCTTTAACTAAACATTGTTATTTTCTTATAAAATAAACAATTTCGGGGCATAGCAAATCGCTTCAATACGACCTTGAATACCATAAATCAGGCAAATAAATGATTAGGCGGAATATCACGCCCTCCAAGTTCGCCAAAAATGAATAATAGAAGTAAGTGAATAGTTTCTTTTAAGGATTAAGCCTTACTGACTTCCAACTGCCTTCAGCATCTTGTTTTAACTGAAACCTGTCATGAAGTCTGTAGGCACCATCTGCCCAGAATTCAATTTCAATTGGCTTTATTATAAATCCGCCCCAATGTTCTGGGCGAGCTACCGTTTCACCTGCGAATTTCTTTTCATATTCATCAACAATTCGGCTTAATTCGGCTCTTGTTTCAAGTGGCTGTGATTGATTAGATGCCCAGGCACCAATTTGGCTTCCCCTCGCTCTGGTTGCAAAATAAGCATCACTTATAGAAGGGCTTATTTTATCTACGTCACCGACAATTCTTACTTGCCGGCGTAAAGATTTCCAATGCAAACAGGCAGCTGCTTTTTTAGTGGCTATGAGTTCTTGGCCTTTTCGGCCTGTATAATTTGTGAAAAAGATAAACCCAGCTTGTGACCATTGTTTCAGTAAGACAATACGCACAGAAGGCATGCCATCCTTGTCTACAGACGCAATTGCCATAGCATCTGGGTCATTAAGCTCGCTGGCCTCAGCTTCTTTATACCATTCATCAAACAACTCAAATGGGTTTTTATCAAGGGTATCATTATGAAGAACGCCTTCTTGAATCTTGCTCATAATTAGCTCTCCACTCATTAAGTGTAATCACAGAATAGCACAGATAAAACTGTTTCGCCTTTTTTCAACGTCTGACTATTATTTAGAGTGATGTTTGCCTTTTTCAACGATGCAAATTCCCGTTGCCATACTATTGCCATAAATAGAATCATAATTATATATGAGAAAAAGTTCAATTAAGATTTAAACTCAATGGAGTAATCTGGATGTTCAAAGCGATATATTTTTCGGTAGCTGTGTTTTTGATAATAAGCTCTGGTTCGGTTAGCGCTACCACCTCTTATGAAACTGTTTTGGGAGAGGTAATTAGTGTGATTGAAAGAACCCGCGAAGTGATTAGACAAACCCCATTAACAGAGCGTGTATGTGAAGATAAAGATGTGCCTGTCTATGGCAGCAATGGACAACAGAAAAACGATCTTGGTTCTATGATTATCGGCGGGATTATTGGCTCTGCCATTGGAAATAAAATGTCAGATTCTGAAGGAGCAGGTGCTGCAGGCACTGTTGCTGGCGCTATAATTGGCAAAACGACAGCAGATGAGGCAAATAAAAAAAGCCAAGAAATAATAGGATATAATAGAACACGATCATGTGAAAATGTTAAAACAGTAACCCACCAAACAATTCAAGAAGTTATTGGATATCGGCTTACAATCAATGTAGACGGCAAAATCATTGATATTGACACACAAACAAAGTATCTTCCTGGAAGTCAAATTACGGTCACAAAAACAGTAAATTATTCGGTTCAATAGGTATTAATAAAATTGTTTTAAATATATGAGTTCTTGCGGCCTTATTTAGTTTTACTGTAAATAGATAGTACTATTATTATTGGTTACTATCTGATGATTATAGATATAAAATTCAAAACTAAAGTGAGGCTTAGGCAAATATAATGGACATCTCACAGGGAATATTAGCAGGTAAAAAAGGCCTGATAATGGGCGTAGCCAATAATCGTTCTATTGCATGGGGCATTGCGTCCGCAGTAGCCGCCCAAGGTGCAGAGCTGGCATTTAGCTACCAAGGTGATGCCCTTAAAAAAAGGGTGGAGCCACTTGCCCAGTCTGTTGGCAGTAACCTTGCGCTAGAATGCGATGTGACTAGCGAAGAATCGATGGACTCGTTATTCTCAAAATTAAAATCTGAATGGGGCGGCCTTGATTTTTTTGTTCATGCGATTGCCTATTCTGACAAAGAGGAATTAACCGGATTATATGTTGATACAAGCCGAGATAACTTTAATCGTACAATGGATATTTCAGTATATTCTTTTACAGCACTTGCCAGACGCGCTGCTGAAATGATGAATGATGGTGGCGCAATGTTGACTTTGACCTATTATGGCTCTGAGCGTGTGATGCCTCACTATAACGTAATGGGCGTTGCAAAGGCAGCACTTGAAGCCTCTGTTCGATATTTAGCTGTTGACCTTGGCGGGCGCAATATTCGGGTAAATGGTTTATCAGCTGGTCCAATGAAAACATTAGCAGCTTCAGGTATTGGCGATTTTCGATATATTTTAAAATGGAATGAGTATAATTCCCCCTTAAAACGCAATGTGACTTTAGATGATGTTGGGGGTGCCGGATTATATTTGCTATCGCCTCTCTCCTCTGGAGTGTCTGGTGAAACTCACCATGTGGATTGTGGATATCACGTTGTTGGCATGAAAGCGGTGGATGCACCTGACATATCTGTTGTGAAATCAGATGACTGATAACAGATTCGGAAAACTATTTTCCTTTACCAGTTTTGGTGAAAGCCATGGCCCTGCAATTGGGTGCGTTGTTGATGGGGTTCCACCTAGGCTTAGCCTTGCACCAAACGACATTCAACCTTATCTGGACCGCAGAAAGCCTGGACAAAATCGTTTTGTAACGCAGCGCAAAGAAGCAGATGAGGTAGAGATATTATCTGGTGTTTTTGAGGGTATGACAACCGGAACTCCTATCTGTCTGTTAATCAAAAATACAGATCAGCGCTCAAAAGATTATGGTGATATTGCAAAACAATTCAGGCCAGGCCACGCTGATTATACCTATTTTGAAAAATATGGCATTAGGGATTATCGCGGTGGCGGTCGCTCATCTGCACGCGAAACAGCTGTAAGAGTTGCAGCAGGGGCAATTGCAGATATTGCGTTATCTAGAATATTAGGGGATTCTTATAAAATAAAAGCCAGCGTTGTCCAAATTGGGCCTCATAAAATCAATACTGACAGGTTTGATGAGAATGAGATTAATAATAATCCGTTTTTCTGCGGCGATGCAAAAGCAGCAATTGAATGGGCAGATTATCTTGATGATATTCGCAAGAGTGGATCTTCAGCAGGTGCTATTCTGGAAGTAATAGCGACAGGCATTCCAACCGGTATTGGACAACCTCTCTATGGCAAGCTTGATTCAGAAATCGCATCTGCAATGATGTCTATAAATGCGGTTAAGGCGGTTGAAATAGGCGCTGGATTTTCATTGTCTGAGTTGCCAGGCGAGGTTGCCGGTGACGAGATGCAAATGTCAGATGGCAGAGCTGAATTCTTATCTAATAATGCGGGTGGAATTTTAGGGGGAATATCGTCTGGAGCGCCCATAAAAGCTCGTATTGCTATCAAGCCGACATCATCTATTTTAACGATACGCAAATCTATAGATACAGATAAAAATAATGTTGAATTAATTACAAAAGGGCGGCATGACCCGTGTGTTGGTATTAGGGGAGTTCCCGTAGTTGAGGCTATGTTGGCCTGTGTTCTGCTCGATCTTCTAATGCGTCATCATGCTCAGACTACTATTTTACCTGATGCATAAAAAATAGTTACCGAAATGCAGCCACCACAGTTTCGCGGTTTCCATCCGGACCCTCAATAGGGGATGGACAAGTGCCTCTAATATGCCACCCTTGCTCTTGTAAAAAGCTACATATAGAATTTTCTGCTAGATTTCTGGCATGTTCATCACGTACAATACCGCCTTTACCAATAAAGGCTTTTCCAACCTCAAATTGTGGTTTAATAAGCGCTAGTAAATCCGCCTTTGGTGATGCGAGTGCTAATGCAGCAGGAAGCGCTAGTTGCAAAGAGATAAAAGAGACATCACATACGATTATGGAAGGCGGTTTATCGATTATATTTTCGTTAAGCTGTCTTGCATTTGTCTTTTCAAGATTACGCACTTTTGGGTTTTTTCTGATGGTTTCGGCTAGCTGGCTATGCCCTACATCTACTGCATAAATAATGTCGGCCCCGCGTTGAAGCAACACATCTGTAAAGCCTCCTGTACTTGCTCCAAGATCAAGGCAAATTTTTTCTGCTATCTCGACTTCCTTGAAGTGAACTAGTGCGGCTGCTAATTTAAGCCCGCCTCTGCTTACATAATCCAGAATATCTGTATCTATTGATATAAGCGCATCAGCTCTAATGAGCTGGCCTGCCTTCTTAACTGGTTTTCCATCTACCATGACAGACGAATTTGAAATAATATCACGCGCTTTTTGCCTGCTAGGTGCTAAACCGCGAGCAACCATTACAATATCAACACGTTGTCTTTCACGAATGTGCACTATTTGCCATATTAATATTATCAGAAATCAGACTCTCTGCCTGCTGTAACAAGCTGGTGGCGTCTAGGCCAACAGTTTCAAGCTGAAAATCACGTTCTGCATGATCTATTACGCTGTCTGGCAGGGTAGCCGCACGCACCTTAAAATTCGAATCCATATGACCTGCATTTACAAGATACTGCATTGCCTGAGCTGCGAACCCGCCTGATGCACCTTCTTCAACGATAAGCAATGCTGAATGCGTTTTGCATAACCTATCTAATAGATCTTTATCTATTGGTTTTGCAAATCGGGCATCAACAAGCGTGCAATTTGCACCCTTCTTAGAAAGGCGTGTTATTACCTCCTCGCAGGTTGCTAGCATAGTGCCTATACTAACAATAGCAAGAGTTTCTCCTTCAGTGATAACGCGCGCTTTGCCAATAGCAAGGGGTTCTGGTTTTTCTGGAATTAAAACCCCTGTTCCAGTGCCGCGCGGGTATCTAACTGCTATAGGCCCATCATCATAAATGGCAGCCGTATAGGTCATATGCACGAGTTCGGCTTCATCTGAAGGGCACATAATAGTCATATTCGGAAGGCACGAAAGATAGACAAGATCATATATACCAGCATGTGTTGCGCCATCTGCCCCAACTAGCCCTGCCCTATCAATTGCAAACCTTACAGGCAGGTTCTGCAGACAAACATCATGAATAAGCTGGTCATATCCACGCTGAAGAAACGTTGAATATATCGCACAAAATGGCCTCATTCCCTCAGTTGACATGCCAGCTGCAAAGGTTACTGCATGCTGCTCTGCTATCCCTACATCAAACACCTGATTTGGGCAGGAATTAGCCATTTTATTAAGCCCCGTGCCAGATGGCATCGCAGCGGTAATAGCTACAATTTTTTTATCTTTTTCGGCAAGGCTGGTAAGCGTATCTGAAAATACAGATGTATAGCTTGGCAGATTACCTGCAGGTTTCTTCTGCTCACCTGTAATAATGTCAAATTTTGGTACTGCGTGATATTTCTCACTATTCGACGCTGAGAACGGATGACCCTTACCTTTTTCAGTTACGACATGTACCAGTACCGGGCCTGTTATATCTCTATCTCTTAAATTTTTAAGGATAGGCAATAAATGAGTTAAATCGTGACCATCAATCGGCCCAATATGAAAAAAACCAAGTTTTGAAAATAAGGATTGGTTACCTGTTATCTCGCGCGCTAGATTTTTAGCTTTTTTGGCGGCTTGTCCAATTTCATCGGGAAATCTGTTTGCGACTTCTTTTACAAGATCGCGAATAGAATGGTACGGGCGAGAAGTAATAAGCTCAGAAAGGTAGGCTGATAGCGCGCCAACTGGTTGTGCGATGCTCATATCATTATCATTTAAAATCACTATCATATCAGATTGTGATGCACCCGCATTATTCGATGCCTCATAGGCCATTCCAGCAGACATTGCGCCATCACCGATAACAGCGATAACATGATTGCGCAACTTCATACTGTCGCGCGCGACAGCCATCCCAAAACCAGCAGAAATTGATGTAGAGCTATGTCCAGCACCAAACGGGTCAAATTCAGACTCGCTTCTTTTTGTAAATCCCGACAATCCACCCTGTTGGCGCAGGGTCTTCATTCTATCACGTCTGCCAGTTATAATTTTATGAGGGTAAGCCTGATGACCTACATCCCAAATTAATCTATCATGCGGTGTATTAAAAACATAATGCAGCGCTACCGTAAGCTCGACCACACCTAGTCCTGCCCCAAGATGCCCCCCTGTTTGCGAGACAGCTGCAATAGTGTCATCTCTTAGCTCGCTCACTAATTGACTTAACATTGTTTCAGGCAATTGACGTAAATCATCTACCGTTTTTATTTTATCTAATAAAGGTGTTTGTAAATCAGACAAAAGGTACAGTCTCCTGATTAACGTAAATTTTTGTTTAATGTGTCCTGTTTGTCGTAAACTTTGCTAATGAATGTAATTCAATAGCATGCTCTTGATAGTCTTGCAAAGAATCACATGCTTTTTCAGCAAATTCTTGTGCTTTCTTAGCAGCGCCATCCAAACCATAATGCCCCCCATAGCTCGCCTTACCTCGAATGTTATCCTGCCCAACTGGCTTTCCAAGCTGGGTTTCACTTCCCTGATAATCAAGTAAATCATCTGTTATTTGAAACGCAATTCCTAGATTTTTTGCATAGTTGGACAAAGCCCTGATGAGTGATTTATCGCCGCCACCGACGATGCCACCCATGACAGCTGAAGCTGTTATTAATGCGCCTGTTTTGAGAGCCTGCATTTGGGTAACTTCATTTATATCATATGATTTGGTTTCTGCCTCAAGGTCAAGCATTTGACCTCCTGCCATGCCAGAAACGCCTGCTGCCATCGATAAACACCCAATAAGCTCTATTTTTTGTTCAGCCAATAATTCTAATTGAGGCTGACACAGAACTTCAAATGAAGCTGTTTGCAATGCATCTCCTGCTAATATGGCTGTCGCCTCGTCAAATTTTTTATGAGTAGATGCGATCCCGCGCCTTAAGTCTGCATCATCCATTGTGGGAAGATCGTCATGAACGAGTGAATAGGCATGCAAGAATTCAACTGCGACAGCAACGCCAATTGCGGCGCCTGCTGTGTTTTTGTGTGAATATTTATGTGCCATTCTAGCAGAGGCGCATACAAGGCCAGATCTAATTCTTTTGCCGCCATTCAGACTTGCATATTCCATAGCTGCAAGCAGTCTGGGCGCCAAAATCGCCTCATCTGATTTTTGATAGAGCCAATTTTTTATCCAGCCATCTACAGCTTTTGCATCAGATAACAGCCATTCCATTGATTCAGCCATTGATTATTCGTTATCGAAGGGCTCAGTAACAGCGTTTGAACCGTCTGTCGGGAATTGAATTTTCTCAACCTGCAACCGTGCTGACTCAAGGCGCTGCTGGCATTGGTTTTTTAACTCAATACCCCTGCTATAGGCTTTAATCGCATCATCAAGAGACGCATCTCCTGCTTCTAACTTTTGAACGATTTGCTCAAGTTCAGAAAGTGCCTGTTCGAATGTAAGTGAGGAGGCCTCTGCGCTCATTTTAATGTTCACTCTTTATATCAGAAATGGTTATGATTTTTAGATATCTTATTCGTCATTAATCGCACCAGCAACTGATTTTATTAATTCTGCTAGTCGTTTTCTTACATTTGGCTCTGATATTGAATAATAGGAGCGCACTAATTCAAGTGTTTCACGCCTTGCCATCGGGTCACGCTCAAAATCATCTTCAGGTGCTTTTTGCGTATCCCTACTTATTTTTCTGGGTGAAGCTAGTTTTGTCTGTGAAGACATATCATCAAAAAAATATCCAATTGAGGCGTCAAGAATTTGGGATATGTCCCATAATCGAGATGCGCTAATACGATTTGCGCCTCGCTCATATTTCTGAACCTGCTGGAATGTTATGTTAAGAGCAGCCCCAAGCTGTTCTTGTGAAATACCAAGCAATGTTCGCCTTAGACGCACGCGTTTTCCAACATGCATATCGATAGCATTATTATTGGTAACTCGGAAATTCTTATCTTCGTTTTCTACTTCCATTTTATTCTCACAATTATCTTACTATATTTAGCGGAGGTGATTTGTAATTTGCAAGGCATTCAATAAGGTTATGCTGATATAGTTTCAAATTGTATCCTTCAAGATTACAAGTTCAGTTAATGCTGATGCATATGGTTAATCTAAATTGATGATTTGTTTGTTAGATTGCTTGCAAAAACAGCATTAGATTGCGTAATGTGCCATTTTCAAAAGCAGAATGGCCTGCGTCATCTACCAATGTTAGCTTAGACTTACGCCCCCATATCTTATGCAAATTATACGCACTTATAGGGGGACAAATTACATCATG
>JAACDT010000119.1 GCA_009936885.1 Alphaproteobacteria bacterium | reverse complement strand
TGAGAAGTTTGTTGAACGCTTCGAGCAAGATTGGCCGTTGCCAAGTACAAACTGGTCTAAATTCTATTTAGATTATGAAAACATGACACTAGATGAAACTGCGCCATCGAATTCGCAAACAATCTCTTATGACCCGATGGGAGACGGCGTAACTTTAACAACAAAACCGCTTGAAGAGGAAATGGAAGTCACAGGTCCCATGGCTGCTAAATTGTTTCTGTCTTCTGAGTCTGTAGACGCTGATTTGTTTTGGTGGTGCGTGCATTCTACCCAGATTTCAAAGAGGTAGTATTCAAAGGTGCACTTGATCCGCATACCCCAATTGCGCAAGGGTGGCTGCGTGCATCTCACCGCAAGCTTGATGACGCGCTTACTCGTCCTGACCGTCCATATCATACACATGACGAAAAACAGCCATTAAATCCAGGCGAAATTTATGAGCTTGATATTGAAATCTGGCCGAGCTGTATTTCACTGCCAAAAGGGTTTCGGATTGCTTTATCTGTGCGCGGGCGTGATTATGTCTATCCGGGCGGCGCGGATGGTGGTTTGTCTAATATGAAAAATAAATTTACAGGTGTAGGACCATTTTTACATGATGATCCAAGGGACAGGCCGCTTGAAATATTTGGAAAAACAGTAACGCTACATAATACTGAAGCACAAAAATCTTATGTCTTGTTACCGGTGATTCCAAAAAAATAGAGACTATCCACGATTTTTATGAGCCGGTTTAGCTACAATTCTTTTAGTAGTACATCGGCTCTTTTTTTGAAATCAGCATAAGGAGAAAAAAATGGATGCATATGATTTTGATTCAGAACAAGAGTTTGATCCTATCAAACATGTTGAAAAAAAACTGGGTTTATTTGGAGAAGGTGACGTTTCTATAGCTTGCTGGGAGCCAGGGCAAGTAAGTCCAAACCATTGTCACCCAGAGGCAACAGAAATATATTTCTGTTTTGAAGGAGGCGGAATTATGCGCACATTAAGTCAAGAAATTGATGTAAAAAAAGGAGGGCTCGTAGTTCACCCGCGTGGCGAATTGCACGAATATACGAACGGCCCTGAGCGGACTATTTTATTCCGAGTTCGCTATGGCGAATCTATGACTACACGAACGAAGAACTGGCCAACTAATCCAGCTTGGCGGCCAAATGACCAGGATTTGAATTATTTTGTTTGAATGCCGGAGGATACCAATACTTTTATTGGTGACCGTAACTGATAAAGCATCTAAGAACCCCGAGGTGAAATCATGATAAAGCGCTCAATACTAGCAGATGCCAAACAATTCGACCAACTCGTTATAACAAAAAATATAAATGGTCACAAAATTCACTTGATTTATGTTGAGACTATGGACGGTTTATACACACCTTTGGGACTTGAGTTGCCAGAGGGAAATGGACCTTTTCCCGTAATTTTACTTGCTAGTGGAAATGGCGGCGAGGGAATGAATTGGGTAATAGAGAATAGCAAAAATAGGCGTTATACTATCAATAAATTTCTTGAGCAGGGGTATGCCTGCGGTTGGATACGATACCGTACAGAAGTTGAGCTTGGATACAATGAAGGTGGAAAATTGATTCGAGATGGGAGACAAGGACGAGAGATGTTTAATCGATCACCATTGGAATATGAAGATGAGATATCTATAATTGAAGCGATTAAGCGATATCGGGAAATAGATGAAAATAAAATTGGTTTACTTGGAATGAGTCACGCTGGTGAGATGATACTTAAATTAACGAGTGAATATCATGGAGTTTGTGCTGCGGTTGCGAGTGAGCCCGCTGCACACGAATTCCTGGCCCTTAATCCTGATGATAGTGTGACAATAAACCCTGAAACGCAGCTTCGTAATATTGAATCGATGCAAATGCAATCTACAAACAAAGTGCGCAAGCGGATTGATATGCAGGTTGCCTTGCAAAGAATAAATTCTATTAAAACGCCTCTATTTATTATGGGCAGGGATCAGGATGAACTTCAGGGTATTTTTAGACTAAGCTATGAATTACTTGCTGAGCAAAACAAGAATGTTGTATGGCAAAGCTACGACCATGATTTACATGGTTTTATTTTTCCACTACTCGGCGAGGATGGAAATTACGTAACCAATAAAGTGCAAGAACTAGCCATTAAGGACGTGTTATCCTTTTTTGGAAAGCATTTTTTAGATTAATTTTTGTTGGCTAGTACCTAGAGCCAATAAATACTGATTTGTATTTTTAAATTCTCAATCCAGTTTCTTGGTCATATGCTCGTCTTGAAAGTTTTGATAAGTCTTGACCAGTGAGGCGTATCCAGCTTGCTGGTGCTGCGGGGTGAGCCGCGCTATGAACAGAGCCTGGTGGAAAATATAAGCCATTGCCTGGCTGCATTTGGATGATTTCATCTAGTTTTACCTGATCTGATTCATTAGCAGGATTGCTTCCTTTAGCATCTTTGTAAACACTCATCTGAGTTGCGCCAGATACCTGAAAATACAATGCCCAAGATGTACCATGGTCATGCGGTATTCCAGCATTAGGAGAAGAGGTTGCGTGATACAAAATTTGCAATTGGTCAGAATTATCGCCCCAAATACAAACATTGCCATCGGTAAGTAACGAACATAGCTTTGTCTTGATTTTCGGGAAATCTAAAAGTCCATTGAGCAATATATTTGCTACATTCTCAAACTTATCACTAGGCAAATTATCATCACCAATCTCGGCGGATAAAGAATGCGCCAATGCCGAAATCGCAGGAGATAAATCTTCATCCAATTGAATAATTTCTGCCATTCCTATTATCCCTTAGTCTTATTGTTATAATTTTGAAAAACTAATTTTCAAAGCTAGAGCATATGGAACATAAATTAGTCCAAACACTCTTAGTTGTAAATTTGTTTTTAGAGATGATATTTGCTCAATTCCTCAAACTATTTGTGTATTTGCAATCCATCTGCTTACTATTTGCTTTACCTCATCCTCTTTGTTTCGATAAAAATGGTC
>JAACDT010000118.1 GCA_009936885.1 Alphaproteobacteria bacterium | reverse complement strand
GTGGCTACGCCACTGCGTTCACCATATCCTCAAATTGAACATTAAACACTAACTTTAAAACTGGACCTAAAATTGGGGGCTTGACACCCCGCCAGAAGTGTCGTGTTTAGACACGCCGAAACTGTCCACTCTAGACACGCCAGAAGTGTCCACACCATATAAAGGAAGAAAAGATAACTTTAAAAAAGAAATAGAAAAGATAACAGCAGGTCTTGTGCATAACATGCGGATGCCACGCTGATCCCCTCAAAAGAATAAGCAAAAACTGATGCTAATTGACTTGATAACCCTCGGAAATGAAGCGTTACTGGTGTTAACAAAGGAGCAAAAACGGTGACCAAAAGCCAAGAAAATCAACAAAGAGCCTGCGACAGGTTTATTGAACACACAGCCCGCATTGACGCAATTTTAAAGCGTTTACAGGCGGCTTGCGATGACCATTTCGGAACACCCCCCGAAGAAATCAATTGGGGAGACACAGGCTTTGTTGCCGATATTGTCGCAGACCTTGAGCTTATCAGCGACCGTGTTTTCAAGGAGGGTGAATATGCCTAAAGCCACCCAACAGCAAATCGACCAGCTTCTAACCGAAATTGCCAAGAAGCATTTGAACCTTGAAACGCTGGAAACCCGAAACAGCGACAGCCTTGATTTTCACGATGTGGCCGTCTGGGCAATCAAAGATGCTTTGCAAGAAGCGTATGAGGCAGGAAAACAGGGCTAAAAACAATTCTTGCAAATATAAAAGTTTGTTTTATAATTTATGAAAGATAGATTTATACGAACAAATAAAAAAGGTATAACAATGGCGCATATTAACCGGCATATGAGGAGCAAGCTTCTCAAGGCTCTAGAAGTTAGTCCAGTTGTTTTCCTCAATGGACCACGCCAAGCCGGTAAAAGCACGCTGGTTCAAGCGATTGCTCAAAAAGAATACCCTGCCGAATATGTAACATTTGATAGTACAACGCAAATGGCTGCTGCTGCCAATGCACCAGAGAGTTATCTCAGAGAACGTAAGGGCGCATTGATTATCGATGAGGTGCAGCTGGTGCCTGAGATTTTTAGGGCTTTGAAAGTTGTTGTTGATGAGTTGCGCCAAGCGCAAGGTCCCAAACTTAAAGGTCGTTTCTTGCTTACAGGATCAGCCAATATCATGGCTTTGCCAAAACTCTCAGATCCGCTAGTGGGGCGCATGAATGTACTTACGCTCTATCCTGTCTCAGGCGCCGAAGCGCTGGGCGGTAATGGTGATTTTATAGAACGATTATTCAATAAAGACTTTGAAGCAGATAAAAACAAACAAAACCTCTCTGACATTATTCGAACTGCAACATTCCCTGAAATATCGGGGGCAGATATCCACGAGCGCACAACTTGGTTTGATGGCTATCTCACAACGATCTTGCAGAGAGATGTCCGTGCGCTAGCTGAAATTGAGAAACTCAGCACACTTCCTAACTTGCTTCGTATTCTGGCTAATCGTGCAGGTGGCTTGGTCAATGATGCGGATATTGCTCGAGATGCGGGCCTTAACCCTGTGACCTCACGTAATTACAAAACATTGCTTAAAATGCTGTTCCTGACTTTTGAGTTAGCACCATGGTATCGCAACATTGGCAAACGGCTGGTGAAATCTCCCAAAGGGTATATGACGGATACGTTGTTGCTCTGTCACCTAATGCAATATGAATTAAGTGATCTTGAGAAAAACAGACCAGAGCTATTTGGTCATGTACTTGAAAATTTTGTGGCGACAGAACTCCTTAAATTGATGACATTTTGTGATGATAAAATGGACTTATTTCATTTCAGAACAAGCGATAACAAAGAAGTTGATTTTGTTGTAGAAAAGCCAAATGGGCAATTGGTCGCCATTGAGGTGAAACAACGTGATAGTGTTTCGAAATCTGATTTCAAAGGATTAGAAGAACTGCAAAACATTACAAGCGATGATTTCGTTTGTGGCGTTGTGCTGTATCGTGGCAAAGATGTCGTGCCTTTTGGGCAGAATTTATGGGCTATCCCGATAAGCAATTTATGGGGATAATTTCTCTTGTTATTTTTTTGAATCAAAGTTATTATTAAGATAATGAAAAATTTTATGCACATATTTGTACTGGCTACTTTTTTGCTGGGTGGGTTTTTATCCTCCCCGGCTGTGCATGCTTTTGACGACGCTGGATCTTTGAGTTGTGTCACGGCTGATTGTGAACAATCGCAATCAGCTGATAACCAAAGTACAGATGATAGCTTTCCCAATGAAGAATCTGCGGATAACCATTTGTGCGGTCACTGTGGGCATGGTTGTCATCACACTCATTTTTATGGGAACGCATTTGATTTAGGTCATAGCTTAAATGCCAATAAAAACAAGCAATTCAGCCTGAACGCCTCTATGGTTTCTTCCCAACTTATTTACGGCCTTAAGCGCCCCCCACGTATCTTTGCCTAAGGGCAAAGTGCGTCTAGATTTATCCTTATTATCATAGACTTTTGCCCGATCTAGGCCAGCGGCTTTGCTGGTATTAATTCCTATCAATCGAGCAAAAGAGATAAACTATGAATAAAAAAATACTTACTTTATTAACCTGTACGGCGCTGTTTTCTATGCCGTTACAGAGTAACGCGCAGAATTTGGAAACAGATTTGTATCCTGTATTCCAAATTGTTTTAGAAAATAATCCCGATATAAAAATGAACCTTGCTTCTATCATGTCTGCTGAAGGACAAGCTCTTCAGGCAGGTCTTCGCCCCAATCCTCAAGCAATTATGGAGCTTGAAAACTTTGGGGGCGATGATGATTTTTCCGGCGTTGATGGCGCTGAATTAACCTTAGGGGTGGAACAGGAAATCGAAATTGCAGGGAAGCGTACATATAGAAAAGATGTCGCAAACTATGCTCTCGCTGCTGCTAAGCAAGAAGCGGTTTCTCAAATTTTGGCGACATTGGCAAGCACGCATCAATCATATGCAGGTTATGTCATCGCTCAAGAAAGACTGAAGCTCGCCGAAAGACGTCTGGCATTAGCTGATAAAACCGATGAGGCCGTTAAGAAGCGTGTGAGTGCAGCAGCAGCTTCTGATATTCAACACACCAAGGTAGATATCGAGCAAAAAGCTGCTGCGATTGAAAAAGCGCAAGCCATAGAAGAATTAGCCTCTGCCAAAGCGCAGCTAGAGCGTATTTTAGCCAGTGGCGTTGATCAAATCAATGAAGGGATTGGTTTTCTTCAGACGGCTGTTGATGTGCCGGAAAAGGAGCAACTGATTAAGGCGCTTGAAAACTTGCCACAAGCTGAAATGATGAAGCTTAAAGAACTGCAGGCGCAAAGCAATATAGAACTGGCCAAGGCTTATGGTGTGCCAAATCCTACAATAGGCTTAGGTATTCGTCGTTTTAACGAAACCGACAGCAATGCATTTATGGCAACACTTTCTATACCAATTCCTATTTCTGATCGTAATCAGGGAAATATAGCTCAGGCGCGCGCCGAACGGATAGTGGCTGAAAATGAAAACAGGTCAACTTTACTGTCACTCAAAGAGGCTTCTGAAAAAGTGTATCAACAGCTCCTTGCGGCATCTCAGGAAGTTAAATCCTATAAAAATGACATTATTCCAAGTGCTCAGAAAGCTTATGAACAGGCCTCTGAAGGTTATAATTCTGGTCGATTCTCCTTTCTAGAGTTATTGGATGCGCAACGAACACTCTATGAGATGCAGGAAGCTCAGCTTGATAGCCTGTTGAAGTTACATCAGGCAAAAGCACAAGCTGATTTTCTTATGAATGCCCATGCGCATTTAATTCAACAAACAATTTCTCTAAAAACAGGAGACCAAAAATGAAACATTACTTTTTAATAGCAGCTTTGCTGAGCTGGTTTATATCCCCGATTGCAATCATCCCAGCCCACGCTCAGGATGTGGATGGACACGCGCATGAAGAATCCCATGAAACGCATGATGAGGCCGAAGGCCATGCGCATGATGATGGAGATGAGCATAACGACCATGGCGAAGAAGCGGACAATCACGATGACCACGGCCATGAAAGTCATGAGCAAAAAGATGAGCATGATAATCACGGTCACGACACCCAAAAATCTGAGGAAGGTCATGAAGAAGGTGAAGATGGACATGGAGAACATGAGGAAGGTAAAGCTGAGATAGCGCCTGAATCTGTTCAGCGCATGGGCATTGTTATTGACAAAGTTTCTCCAGCAAAAGTGGACCAGACAATTCCTCTTACAGGTCGTATTACAATCAATCAAAATACAAAAGCCGATGTAAGAGCGCGTTTTGAGGGGATTGTACGGAGTGTTAAGGTCAATTTGGGGGAACGTGTTGAAAAAGGGCAGGTTCTGGCAGTTATTGAATCGAATGAAAGTCTCCAAGACTATAATGTAACAGCGCCGATTAACGGTGTTATTCTGGAACGTAATACAAATATCGGAGATGTCGCAAATGGTGACGCACTTTTTGTAATTGCAGACCTTTCAGACGTATGGGCAAAATTTCATGTATTTCCCCGTGATGCTGATTATGTACAAAGCGGACAACGTGTTTCTATCCATACGCTCGAAGGCGATAAAACCGCAATGGGCAAAATCGACATGTTGTTTCCTACGGCTGATGAATTAACCCAAACGCAAATTGCCATTATTGTCCTGCCTAATCCAGAACGTATATGGAAGCCAGGTATGACCATAGAGGGAGATGTTAGCATTGCTGTGGCCGAAGCACAGCTTGCCGTTAAGGAAAGTGCTTTACAGAAAATGGAAGAACTTGGGGATGTTGTCTTTATTAAGGAAGGGGATTCATACATTCCTCGTCCTGTAAAAACAGGCCGTAAAAGCGATGGTTATGTTGAAATCATTAGAGGGTTAAAAGCTGGAGAAGCTTATGTTTCCGATGGAAGTTTTATTGTCAAATCAGACATCTTAAAAGCCACTGCGGCTCACTCACATTAAAAATATAATAAGTAATGAAAAGAGAATTCTCATGTTAGAAAATATTGTTTCCCTATCTATACGTCACCGCTGGCTGGTGATGATTGTTGTGCTTTGCTTTTGCGCTCTTGGTATCTACAATTTTAATCGTCTTCCGATTGATGCTGTTCCTGATATCACGAACGTGCAAGTTCAAATTAATACTGAGGCCGCACCGAAGCGTGGTCTGGAACAAGGCCACGAGGAGCTCGGTGAGTTGTGCCGGATTCAGCTGCCTGAGCACCGCCCGGCTACTGGCGCC
>JAACDT010000117.1 GCA_009936885.1 Alphaproteobacteria bacterium | reverse complement strand
TATAGAAGAATGCAGAAATGCCACAAATGCAGGTCATGATGTGGCACGCCTTCATTCAGGCGATCTGTCAATCTGGTCTGCTATGGGAGAGCAAATCAGACTCTTAAAACAAGCCAAGATTGATGTGTCTATAACCCCTGGCGTGCCAAGTTTTGCAGCAGCAGCGGCCTCTCTTGGAACAGAACTTACCCTTCCAGGGTTAGTCCAATCTGTTGTTCTTACCAGAACACAAGGGCGGGCTTCTGCTATGCCAGATAATGAAAGCCTTGAGAATTTTGCCAAAACCGGTGCAACTTTGGCTATTCACTTATCCATTCACAATTTAATCTATGTTACAAACACACTTATTCCATTTTATGGGGCAGATTGTCCTGTTGCTATTATTTATCGCGCCAGCTGGCCAGACCAGCAAATTATCACAGGCATGTTATCCACAATCCAGAATAAGATGCCCGAGGAAATAGAGCGAACCGCTATTATACTTGTCGGTGCTTGCTTGGATGATGACGGTTTTAAGAATAGTCGCCTATATGCATCTGATTATGATCGCCGTTTCAGACCTAATCCAAATCAAGCCAAGCCAAAACAAGAAACGCCAACTCAAAAAGGAACAAAGACATGAATTTGCCGCCAGGCTTGCTCATCTCTGCCCCTAATTCTGGCGCTGGCAAGACAACCATTATGCTTGGCTTGCTGCGTGCTTTCCGTGAGCGCGGTCTCTCGGTTCAGCCCTTTAAGAGTGGCCCTGACTACATTGACCCAGCCTTTCATTTAGCAGCTGCCGGCAGACCATCTTATAATCTTGATAGCTGGGCGATGTCAGATACGCTAATGCAGGAAATTGCCCAGCAAAGCAAAGGGGCTGACATTATTTTGGCTGAAGGCTCTATGGGTTTATTCGACGGCGTTGCCCAAAAGGGCGCCTTTGGGTATGGCTCCACAGCAGAGACAGCTCGTTTCTTTAACTGGCCTATTATTTTAGTGCTGGATATTAAAGGGCAGGCTCAATCAGCTGCTGCCACCGCACTTGGATTTGCAAGCTATCAGAAAAATTTACCTTTTGCAGGTGTGATTTTAAATCGTGTGGCAAGTCCGCGCCATGAGAGATTAACAAGACTTGGCATGGAACAAGCAGGCATTGAGGTTTTAGGTGTATTACCGCGTAGAGGCGATCTTGCCCTGCCAGAGCGTCATTTAGGATTAATACAAGCCGTCGAACATCCAGATCTCAATAAGGCAATTGGCGATTATGCATCCTTTATAGCTGAGAATGTGGATATAAACCGAATTATTGAGCTGGGAGAGGCAAAGACCATTTCAAATCCACTTTCTGGCGCCTCTGCACCGCCACCAGGTCAGCATATTGCACTTGCACGTGATGAAGCTTTTTCCTTCACATATCCTCATTTATTATCACATTGGCGAGAACATGGTGCGCAAATCTCTTATTTTTCTCCTCTTGCAAATGAGCCCCCCAATAGCGATGCAGATGTAATCTGGCTAGCTGGGGGGTATCCCGAACTTCATGCAGGTCGGCTTGCAAGCGCAGATAAATGCTTTGCTGCAATAAGGTCGCACGCTAAAACACGGCCAGTCCACGGCGAATGCGGCGGATATATGGTGCTTGGTAAATCCTTGATTGATAAAAATGGCACAGCACACAAAATGCTTGGGCTGCTTGGGCTTGTGACAAGTTATGAAAAGCGAAAATTTCATTTGGGGTATCGCAAGGCAACGGCTATCTGTAATACTGAGCTATTCACCAAAAACTCATCTTGGAGAGGCCACGAATTTCACTATAGCCAGATACTCTCTCAGCCAGATGATCCATTATTTACGGTTGTTGATGCATCAGGTGATGCAGTACAAGAGACTGGCTCTGTGCGAGGTCATGTGACAGGCACATTTTTTCATTTGATTGCAAAGGCTGATTAATGTCTGGTTTTGTTAGTTTTGTAAGCTCTGGCCCAGGTGACCCTGAATTATTAACGCTGAAGGCAGTTAACAGGTTAAAAAAAGCAGATGCTATTTTATTTGATGATTTATCATCAGGCCTGATTTTACAGCATGCACGCGCAGATGCTGACCTTATCGGGGTTGGCAAGCGTGCTAACCGGCCATCACCAAAACAGCACGCCGTCAGCCAGCTACTTGTTGAATATGCCAAAAATGGCGGTCAGATTGTTCGTCTTAAATCAGGAGATGCTGGTTTGTTTGGAAGATTGGAAGAAGAAATATCTGCTTTGAGAGAGGCTGGTATTTCTTATGAAATCATTCCAGGTGTTTCCTCTGCCTTTGCGGCCAGCGCTGCTGCCGGCATTCCCATGACAAGAAGGCTTAGCGCAAGACGCATTCAATTTATTACTGGCCGGGATATCACAGGTGAATTGCCTGATGATTTTAACCTTCCTGCTTTGGCAGATCCATCGGCTATTACCGTTGTTTTTATGGGGAAAAAGACATTTTCTAAAATGCAGAAATTGCTTGCAGAACACGGCCTTTCAGATGATACCCCAGCATTATTAGCAGAGGCAGTAGCAACTCCTGAACAAACGTTGAAGCGAACAACGATTAGCAAACTTGCAAAATTGCTTGATAGCGATAGCTCCCCCAATCCTGCATTGATACTCTATGGGCCATTGGCTGATATGGATGATAGTGATGACAATTGAGTTATTTCTTGTTGGCATTGGCACTGGCAATCCAGCACATATAACCATTCAGGCAATCCAGCAATTAAAGGAAGTAGATATCCTTATTATTCCTCGAAAGGGTAATAGCAAAAGCGACCTCGCTGATTTGCGGCACCAGATTTGTAATGAGTTACTTGCAGAAGACAGCCCCCCCCTATTTGAATTTGATTTACCAGTTCGTGATAATAATAAACCCTATCTTGTAGCAGTAGAAGAATGGCATGATGCTATTGCTGAGATTTGGGCTGATTGTATCAGAACAGCTAAACAGTCTTTGGCAAGACAGATTAATTCTGTTGGACTTCTTATCTGGGGCGATCCGTCATTATATGATAGCTCAATTAGAATTGCCAAACGCCTAAAGCCGGCAGCGACTATCACAGTAACACCTGGAATAACTGCCGTGCAGGCATTAACCGCTGCTCATAAAATACCTGTTAATGAAATTGGCAAGCCGTTTATTATAACCACAGGACGACAACTGGTTGATTTTGGTTTTCCAGAAGGCGTTGATACAGCCATCATTATGCTGGATGGAAATTGCGCCTTTACATCCTTAACGCCAGATTTATATCACATTTGGTGGGGAGCCTATCTTGGCATGGAGAATGAAGTGTTAATCGAAGGCAAGCTAGCCAAGGTTTGTGATCTCATAGTTGAGACAAGAAAAAATGCGCGTAAGAGGCATGGCTGGATTATGGATAGCTATTTGTTACGGCAGGAAAGAATTAGTTGAAAAAAAGCAAAAATAATCACTTATTCATATTTGGTCTTGGGTATGTTGGACAACATCTAGCAAGAGCACTGCATCAAAAGGGCTGGCAAATAACTGGAACAACCAGACACCCAAAACGCCTTGAGCCTAATGTGCCAAATGACTGGCAAATCCTCAAATTCGAAGATGGCGGGCAAATCAACGATTTGAGCTCCCATCTGTCCAACGCGAGTCACGTTATCACAACCATATCTGCACTTGCTGGCTATGACCCCGTTTTGAAAGCTCACCAACAAGAGCTCTGCACGTTTTCAGGATGGGTTGGATATGTCTCAGCACCCTCAGTCTATCCCGACCAAGAGCAGGGTTTTATTGATGAGAGCGTTCCAGCAGCACCTGCGACAAAGCGCGGTCTTGCACGATTAATAGCAGAACAGGAATGGCAGGGAGCATGCCGAGCAGAAATATTCAGAGTAGCAGGTATTTATGGCCCAGGGCGAAATCCTATTATAAATCTGTTAGAGGGAAGCGCGCGTATTATTGAAAGAGAAGGTCAGCTAACAAACCGAATAAATCAAACAGACATCACAAATATAATCATTGCCGCAATGGCAAAACCGCGCCCGTCACGTATAATAAACTTATGTGATGAGGAACCTGCCTCACAAGGAGAAGTGGTACGATATGCAGCCTCACTTCTTGGCATAGAACCACCAAAGCCAATCGCATTTGAAGATGCCGAATTAACACCTATGGCCCGATCTTTTTATATCTCAAAACGGCGATTAAGATCTGTGGTCGTAGGCCCTGAACTAGGTGTAAAACTAATCTTTCCAACTTATAGGGAGGGATTAAAAGCTCTTGTAGAAAGCAAAGGTTACGCACCTATTCTTTAAAATTGTGAGAATAAGGTGTGCTGAAAAGTGTATAATAATTAGTGCTTGGAACGCCAACGACCCCTGCCTTTTCCATTTCTAGAAAGGCGTTGATTCTGGATAATGCCACTGCCTTTCTTCTTTTTTTGCCCGGCAATTTTATTTTGACCGCCCTGTTCCTCTGATGGCTTGGGACCACGAGAAGAGCCTCCTAGCTTTGCCGACTGACGAGGCGGATGTGCTTCGCGTGGCTTGGTTGGCGTGATATTATC
>JAACDT010000116.1 GCA_009936885.1 Alphaproteobacteria bacterium | reverse complement strand
CTTAGTAACAGAAATGTCGCTTATTAAGCATCCGTTTCGTGACGGTATTAAAGCCCAAAAAGGGATAGAGTTTTAGAGAAGGTTTTGATGGAATGCCTGCTGTAATGATACAAGGCACTGGCTCCAATGTTGGCAAGTCAGTCCTGGTTGCCGGCTTATGCAGAGCCGCCAGTAATCGTGGGCTTAGCGTCTCTCCATTTAAACCACAGAACATGTCTAATAATGCTGCTGTGACTGCTGATGGCGGCGAAATAGGGCGCGCACAAGCATTACAGGCACGCGCCAGTAAAAAGCAATCCCATACAGATATGAACCCAATCCTTTTGAAACCTGAAACTGAAACAGGCTCTCAGTTAATTATACATGGCAAATATCATAGCTCGTTAAAAGCGCGTGAATATACTCATATTAAACGCCAGCTATTAGCACCTGTTTTAACCAGTTTTGAAAGGCTGAAATCACAATCTGATTTAGTTATTATTGAGGGTGCTGGCAGCCCTGCTGAGATTAATTTACGCCAAAATGACATTGCTAATATGGGGTTTGCGAGTGCGGCATCTGTTCCTGTGGTATTGGTTGGTGATATTGATAGGGGGGGTGTTATTGCCCAGCTTGTTGGAACAGATGCCATATTACCAGATAACGACCGTGATTTGATTGAAGGATTCATCGTCAATAAATTTAGGGGTGATGTCAGTTTGTTTGATGAGGGGTATGAGTTTATAAAGTCACGCACGAACTGGGAAGGTTTTGGAGTGCTACCTTATTTTAAGGATGCGTGGCGCCTGCCTGCAGAAGATGCGCTTGATATAGCCTCCCATAGCCCCAAAGCTTTTACACATTATAAAATTGCCTGTTTATGTCTCTCCCGAATGGCAAATTTTGACGATTTGGATCCACTTTCTCAAGAAGCTGAAATAGAACTTATTATGATAAAAGCAGGGCAAGCAATTCCAGCGGATATTAATCTTGTTCTAATACCTGGCAGTAAATCTACAATAGACGATCTGAGCTTTCTGCGGGAACAGGGCTGGGATATTGATCTTAAAGCACATCATCGCCGTGGCGGTTCTATTTTGGGTATTTGCGGTGGGTATCAAATGCTTGGGACTAAAATTTGCGATCCAGACGGGATTGAAGGAGAGGCAGGAGAAACTGAGGGATTAGGTTTTTTGCAAATCCAAACAGTTATGCAAGCAGGAAAAACAGTCAGAGTTGTAAGCGCCACCCATTTTGCAACATCTCTTGAAATAAAAGGCTATGAAATTCACCTTGGAGAGACCAGCGGAGCAGATTGCGCGCGCCCTTTTGCGGTGATAGACGGAAAAAATGAGGGGGCATGCTCACAAGATGGCCGTGTTCAAGGCAGTTACCTCCATGGGCTTCTCTCGCAAGATAGGTTTCGCAAGGCGTTTCTAGATAAATTAGACATTTCAGTCAGCGGGTTTTCCTATGATGTTCAGATAGAAGAAACGCTTGATAGGCTTGCAGATCACATTGAAACATATTTGAATGTGGATAAAATTTTTGCGATTGCCCGCTAGCTTTGAAGCGCTCTCTCAAGCGGCTCCCAGCCAGTATCTGGCGGAATTCCAAGCCTTACCCAATTCTCAGAATAGCTAAAAACACGGCTCCATATTTTATGTCCTGCTAGTTTATCTTGTATATTTTTTGCATTATCACACTGATATAAGCGAAATAAATCTGTGCCCCCTATAAGATGAAGCCCGTTTTGGTGAGCTATTCTATCTAGGCGTTTAGCATCATGTCTCAGCTTTATCATTGTCTGCTGGCGCCAGTTTTCATCCTGCAAAGCATCAGCGCCAATGGCAAGAGCAAGGGCCGATACAGACCATTTTCCAGCAGCGCTCGCAAATTGGTTGAGGGTTTTACTATTAGAAAAAATAAAACCAAGCCGCAATCCTGCAAGACCATAAAATTTACCAAAAGAGCGAAACACTATGATATTTTGGTATTGTTCTGTTGTTAGCGGCAAGACTGAGAGATGCGGATATAAATCACAAAAGCTCTCATCGACAATAAGTGTGCCAACACTATGTGCCAGCTCAAGTAGTTCTGTTGGCAAAAATTGTCTTCCATCAGGATTATTTGGGTTTGTGATAATAGCACAATCAGCACCTCTCATCTCATCAAGATGGTGGCAATGGGTAATCTGCCAGCTAGCTTTGTGTAATTGAGCTTCATATTCATTATAGCTTGGATGCAGAACACAGGCTTTTTTTGAACCTGCCTTAATGATTGATGGGAAAAGCTGGATGGCTTGTTGAGCGCCTGCTAATGGCAAGCCGCTGAAATTTGCCCGATAAGCATTTTTGGCTAACTGGGCGGTGGTGTCTATAAGCTGCTGGTCTGGCAAATCTCTCAAGAGACCTGATGTGAGGCTCGATGCAAGATTAGAAACAGGGTAGGCGTAGGGGTTAATGCCAGTTGATAAATCAATCCAGTCATTGCGGTTGCCGCCATATTGGATAATGGCTCTATCTAAATCACCGCCATGTTCACGTGCCGCCATTTAATACCCAGCCTTGTCTAGCCAAAATAATACCAACAGCGCAAATGCAACCACTTTAAGCCAATTTAACAATCGGTTATAGTGTTTTAGACCAAGAACGATATCTTTTTCTGTGGGGTTTTCGCCTTCCTCATGCAACCATTTATCGCTGCTTCTGGTGTCTTCATAGTCGCGTGGCCCTGATAGCCGTATGTTAAGAGCTGCAGCAAAGCCTGATTCAGGCCAGCCCGCATTTGGCGAGCGATGCTTGCTCGCATCACGCCACATAATAGTCATAGAATAGATAGGCTTTATAGCTGTTAACGCGAATAGTAATCCTGTCAGTCTGGCAGGCAGAAAATTAGCTAAATCATCTAGCTTAGCTGCTGCCCATCCAAAGGCTTCATAATTTTGAGTGCGATAACCAATCATTGAATCCATAGTATTGATAGCTTTATATACAAACAAGCCTGGAAGGCCGAATATAACGGTCCAAAATAAAGGGGCAACAACGCCGTCTGACGTATTCTCAGCAAGACTTTCAAGACTGGCTCTTGCAATACCAAAATTATCAAGCGTTTTGGCATTTCGCCCAACTATCATGGAAACAGCACTGCGCGCTGCATTTAAATCCGAAGCTGCAAGCGCAATCGCTACTTTTATTACATGGTCGTTCAGGGACTTAGCCGCAATCCAAGGCCAGATAAGCAAGGATGTTAGAATGATGCCAAAAACACCCTCAGGAATGAAGTGCGATATAATAAGAGCAACCAAAAGACAAACCCCTGCGACTATAATAACAGTAATAATGCCGCTAATACGTCTGACAGCTGAAGACCTATCTGTTTTGTTTAATGTTTTATCACACCAGCTAATAAGATGTCCGATTGCTACAACTGGATGAGAGATGCGCTTGAATAGCCGTTCAGGCCAGCCAATTGTTCGGTCGATTATAAGAGCAATCACGGTGCAGATAAGCATACTCATTTAATTGTAGTTCTATTAACAGATATGACCGAGAAACCCTGCTCGCCCAGATAGCGAAATTCTGTAACTGACAAGGGGTCAATCTCACAACTAAGGGCTGATATGTGACTGCTAAACGCAAGTGAGAGCGCCGCGCGAATTACCCCTGCATGAACGAAAAATGTAATATTCTGGGCAGAATCATTTAAACAGATATTCTCAATTATGGGATGAACACGCCTGCAAAGATCTGAAAAACTCTCGCCATCAGGAGGTGTGAAGTCTGCAAGCGCTTCTCCTGTAAGAATGCCTATATCTGGCAGTTGTGAGAAGGCGGTGCCATCCCATGTGCCAAAAGACTGCTCCCAAAGTGCATCATGCGTTTGACGCGGGTTAGCTTTGGATAACACAGCATCACATGTTTTCAGGCATCTTGTTGCAGGGCTACATATAATCAAGCTATCTTCTATTATCTGCGCTCGCAGAAATGAAATAGTATCAGGTGCAATGGCGCCAATATCAGCGTCATAGCGACCATAAAGAAAACCGCTGGGCTCACTTGGGGCATGCCGGATGAATGTAAGAAGCTTTTGGGCGCGTGATGACATCAAAAATATATTCCTTTTTGAGCCTGTTTAGGCTACGAATGAAGTCATGTCTTCTTCGTTATTAATAACGGGTGGTGCCCGTTCTGGAAAGAGTAGTTTTGCTGAAAAACGTACTCTTAGCTATGGCACGCCTGTCATTTATATTGCAACAGCGCAGGCCTTTGATGAAGAAATGGAAAACCGAATTCAGCTCCATCAGCAAAGGAGAGGCGATGAATGGCGCACCATAAGTGAACCCTTGGCAATTGCAAATATACTAACGAGCCTAGATAGGCAAGGAGCCTGCCTTGTTGATTGCTTAACATTATGGCTGTCAAATCTCATCTTTGCAGAAGAAGATATATCCAAAGCAACCTCTTCACTGATTGAGGCGATTGCCACCCGCCGTGACCCCGTTATTTTGGTCACTAATGAAGTTGGGGGCGGGATTGTACCTGAAAATGCGCTGGCAAGACGATTTCGTGATGAAGCAGGTCGTCTTAATCAAATCGTAGCTGAGGCTGTTGATGAAGTTTATACATGCATCTCTGGCATACCCCTAAAATTAAAGCCCTAATGACCTTTAGAGAACATAAAAATGGAAATAATCTCAAGCCTTGAAATGGTCACTGATTTCATTAGCGCACTGCCAGAGAAAAATAAACGGGTTGAAGCTGCTGCAAGAGCTTATCAAGATAGCTTAACAAAGCCGCCAGGCTCACTTGGCAGGTTAGAGAAATTAGTGGTTTTTCTGGCAAGCTGGCAAGGTAATGAGAAACCCGTTCTGGATAAGGCGCAGGCTATTATTTTTGCGGGTAATCACGGGATTTGCAAGCAAGGGGTAAATCCATTTCCGCAGGAAGTAACCCATCTTATGGTTGCTAATTTTGAAGCAGGAGGCGCTGCAATGAACCAGCTATGCGCCCTAAGCGGTGCTGAGTTATGCGTAAAGCCGTTATCGTTAGATATTCCAACGCAGGATTTCACGCAAGCAGAAGCGATGAGCATGGTAGAATTACTTGAAGCGATGTCAATTGGCGCAAAGGCAGTAGACACAGATTCAAATATTCTTCTTCTTGGTGAAATGGGAATTGGTAATTCAACAATTTCATCTGCCCTTGCCGCCAGTATTTTTGGCGGGAGTGTTTCTGATTGGGTCGGCGCTGGGACTGGCTCTGATGAAACCGGAATTGCGCATAAAATTAATGTGATTAAAGTGGGGCTTGAAAAACATGGTAGGCGTTCT
>JAACDT010000115.1 GCA_009936885.1 Alphaproteobacteria bacterium | reverse complement strand
TACATCCCACATCACATCACAATTACCATGATCGGCAGTGACTATCATAATCCCATTTGTTGCCATTATCGCCTTGATAAGCTCTCCCACACATTGATCTATCGTCTCAACCGCAGCAATAGCCGCTTTTAAATTGCCTGTATGCCCAACCATATCTGGATTAGCAAAACTTATGATAATTACTTCCGCTGTGTGAGCGCGAATAGCGCTAAGTGCTTTTTGTAATAATTCTTGTGCACTCATTTCAGGCTGTAAATCGTAAGTTGCCACTTTCGGGGAGGCTACAAGCTCACGTGACTCGCCTTTAAAAGGGGTTTCGATACCTCCATTGAAAAAGAAGGTAACATGGGGATATTTTTCTGTTTCCGCAAGGCGCAACTGAGACAACCCTGAATTGGAGATGGTCTCCCCCAATCCATTCTTCAGATCAGCTGGCGCGAAAAGATGGGGAACTACCTTGTTCAAACTATCTGACAAAGGGGTCATCGCAAGGCCGGCAGCTGGTTTTATATCTGCGTTAGAAATTATTTTGGTTTCATCTGGTATAAAGAATGCCGACATGATTTGCCGTGCTCTATCTACCCGAAAGTTAGTCATAAGAATACCGTCTCTAGAACTCATACCTTTGTAATCTGCAAGGACTGTCGAGGTGATAAATTCATCTGTCTCCTTGCGGTAATAAGCATCACGAATGGCTTGTTCCGCAGTATCAGCATGGTGTAATGCACTTCCGTCCTTGATAAGGTCGTATGCTATTTGTGTGCGATCCCAGCGTTTATCCCTATCCATGCTAAAATATCGACCGATAATAGTTGCAAAAACAACATCCTCAGGACATGCCTTTTTAAGGCGTGATATATAGCGTGCACTAGCGTTCGGTGCGGTGTCTCGCCCGTCTGTGGTTACATGAATAAATACAGGTATATTCTGCTCTCTTAAATACCGTGCAAGACTTGCAATATGGTCAATATGCGAATGCACTCCGCCATCAGATATAAGGCCCAATATATGAGCTGCCGCACCTGTTTCTTCAAGTTTGCTAACAAACTGGGAAAGCTCAGCACTTTCGGCAAGAAAATGAGTGCGCAACGCATTATGTATGCGTGGCAAGTCCTGCTCAATCACCCTGCCAGATCCAATTGTTAAATGCCCCACCTCAGAATTTCCAGGCTGGTTTTCTGGCAGTCCTACCGCAGGCCCTGAGGCTTGGAGATGGCATGTAGGGCTTGTTGCAATCAGTTTATCAAGGTTTGGAGTATTAGCCCTGAACACAGCATTTGTTTGGGTTTCCTCACCAATGCCTAGGCCATCTAGAATACACAAAACCAATTGTTTATCTTTATGCTCTTTCATTTTTATCCATATAATGTAGCTATTAGCTGGGAACAAGTAATCAATTGTTATAAAAACACAGCAGATGCTTATCTTTTTAATGTAGGTTAGTGGCCATTATGATAGGGATGATCCTTTAAAATCATCTCGGCCCGGTATAATTGCTCCGCGAGCATGGCACGAAACAGTAAATGAGGCCAGGTAGCACTACCAAACCTCAGACATACATTAGCAGAATTAAGGAGTGTTTGAGTATGTCCATCAGCACCGCCTATAGCGAAATAGCAACTAGCCACACCATCATCACGCCAGTTACGTATTAATTCTGCTAATTGCTCAGAGCTTGTATCTGTACCCGATTTATCTAATGCAATCACACGATGGCCTTTGATGGCCTTCATTTGAAGAAAGGTTCTAATTTTATCACTTTCTTCTATTGCACGTTTTGGGCCTGACGCCTGCGAGCGCTCAATTTCAATAATGTCTCCGGCAAAGGGTAATCGTTTAAAATAGGTTTGCGTTATCTCATAGGTAGCATCATTTTTTTGTTTGCCGATTGCAATAATACTTAAGCGCATAACTGTTACCTGAAGTTTGCGTTAAACTAGCTGTTCTGAGCAAGCTTAACACCTAGTCTGCAGAAACCTGAATGGTTTCTTCATCAGCAGAAGGAGACCGCATGCGCTCAAGCCCATAAAATTCTCTAACCTCAGGCTTGAATAAATGAACGATAACGTCGCACGCATCCAGTAATACCCAGTCAGCTTGCGATGCACCTTCACGGCCTAATATTGTAACGCCTGCTTTTTTTAATTTAATTTCCAGATTTTGAGCCATCGCAAGAACTTTTCGTGAAGAAGTACCAGATGCAATAACAATATAATCAGCGATTGAGGAGTTTGTCCCAAGAGGGATAGATAAGATATCTTCACCCTTATCATCATCTAATGATTGCAGAACCAACCGTTTTAGCTGGTCGGGTGAAAGCGGCTCTTTTTTAATGGTAATAGTCCATCTCCTTTATTAAATCCTAACATCTATATAGCGTTTTTTCGTAGCTTCGACAACTCCAACTAAATCAAGCTATTCATCTGCTTTATTTTGCCTGATTTTTGTTGCTGAAAGTGTGTTCCTAGTTGAAAAGGAATAGGCCCACTTGCGTTTAGGGCTGCTTCCTAGATTATAGGTGGAAACTCTTGTGCCAAGCGCGGCAATACTTCTGCTTGCAAGTGCTTTATAGGTGAATTCAGGCCTGTTCATGACGCATATATCAACAAACCTTGCGATTTTAGGGGCATTTTGCCAGCGCATAAATTGCACCAGATTATCAGCGCCCATTATCCAGACAAAAGAAGTCGCTGGAAATTGCTTGCGTAAATAAGATAGCGTTATGACCGTTGATGCTCGATTATCAGGAAAACAGTGTGCTTTTTGAAGCTGATATTCATAATCAAGCACCTTAAGCCAAGGCTTGTTCCAAGTGAGCCTTATAGCACCTTGTAGCCGCTCATTGAACGGCATCATGTGCGCATCATGCTTTAACGGGTTTTGTGGACTTACAAGCCACCAAACTTCTTTTAGCTTAGCCTGTTTTCGGGCGACTTCAGCAATTTCTTCATGTGCTGTGTGAGATGGATTAAAAGAACCACCCATTAATCCAATACGTTGTTTTCTTAAATGACGTGAAAGGCGTGATAGGTGGGTGCGTTTATTTCCGAGTTTCACCATGCCCTCTTACGTTATACTTAAAACTAGTAAGCTGTTGTGCACCTACAGGTCCTCTTGCATGAAGCTTACCAGTCGCAATTCCTATTTCCGCGCCCATACCAAATTCACCCCCATCTGCAAATTGAGTAGAGGCATTTGCCATTACGATTGCACTATCAACCTCTGATAAGAATCGGTTTATAAGGTCGCTATCCTGGGTGATGATAGATTCTGTATGACCAGAGCTATATTTAGAGATATGCGAAATTGCATCTTCAAAACCATCAACTATTTTAATAGATAAAATTGCATCTAAATATTCTGTATGCCAGTCTTCCTCGCTCGCCTTATGCATTGCAGGTACTATCTGTCTTGCTTCTTCATCACCGCGAAGCTCACACCCAGCCTCCAAAAGAGCAGAGGCAATATCAGGTAACAAGCTATGAGCGACTGAGCGGTCAATAAGCAGCGTCTCACAAGCACCACAAATTCCGGTTCTGCGCATTTTTGCGTTAAGTGTGACATCTCGCGCCATGCCGGCATCTGCGCTTTGTGTTACATAAATATGGCAGATACCCTCAAGGTGGGCAAAAACAGGTACACTTGCTTTTTCTTGAACTAAACTTACCAATGATTTTCCGCCTCTTGGCACGATTACATCTACTTTGCCAGCAGCCTGCAATAATTCATTTACAGCCTGCCTATCAGAGGTTGGAATCATTTGCACGGCGGTGCGTGGCAGGCCTTCCTCCTCCAAACAGTCTTGAATAAGTTCTGTTAGCAGCAAGCTTGAATGAAACGAATCAGATCCTCCACGTAATATCACAGCATTTCCAGATTTAAGACATAGCGCGCCTGCATCCACAGTTACGTTTGGGCGCGATTCATAAATAATGCCAATAACGCCAAGTGCTGTTGAAACACGTTCGATTTCAAGACCAGATGGAACATCCCATTTTGCCAGCGATTTTCCAAGTGGATCTGACATATCTGCAATTGCCTCGACGCCAGTGGCCATAGCCTCTATTCTATCAGCATTGAGCGTTAATCTATCAAT
>JAACDT010000114.1 GCA_009936885.1 Alphaproteobacteria bacterium | reverse complement strand
GGGACGGGAAAGACAACCCTTGCAGAAAAATTAATTCGCTGTTTTTGCGAGCGAAATATTGAACTAGCTGTTGTAAAACATGCCCATCAACAGTTTGAGGCAGATCATGATGGTAAAGATAGTTATCGCCTTCGCGAGGCAGGCTCTCGTCAGGTGATGGTGTCTTCTATTGGTCGCTCGGCTTTGTTTGCCGAAAATAAACTTGAAGGAGAGCCAAGCCTTACAGAATTATTACACCGCCTTGAGCCTGCAACGCTTGTGCTTGTGGAAGGATTTAAAAAAGAGGCTATCCCAAAATTGGAAGTTTGGCGTGAGGCAAACCGGTCTCCTTTATTATTTTTGGAGGATAAAACAATATTAGCAATGGTATCGGATGATGAGATAAAGGGCTTGCAAATACCTCGGTTTAATATGAATGAAACTCAAAAAATTGCTGATTTTATCATTTCGACATTAGACCTATATTTAACAGATGTTCTACCGTCATGATGATGACGGAAAACGCAAAATCTGTATCTGAGGTTGCTCGCTTATTACAACAATCAGTAAGACCGCTTGAAAGGTGTGAGGAAATTAGCCTTAAATATGCAACTGGTAGGATTTGCGCTGAAGATATGGATAGTCCAATGGCACTTCCAGCCCGCAATAATGCTGCTGCAGATGGGTTTGCTTTTCATTATGATTGGGCAATTGCCAACCCTGAATTTATATATGACGTGGTTGCAGAAATTAGGGCAGGGCATCCATTTGAAGGAGCGGTTTTACAAGGTCAGGCAGTTGCTATTTTTACAGGAGCTATTGTTCCAGATGGTCTAGATTGTATCGCAATGCAGGAGAACTGTATTGTTGAAAGCGAAAATAAGGTGAAGATCGCCACAATCGCCAAACAAGGATTGAATATCCGAAAGGTAGGCGAAAATCTTAGTAAGGGTGAGCAAATAATTCGAAAAGGCGGGAGAATTTCGCCAGCAGAAATTGGTCAATTATCTGCTATTGGAAAATCAAAAATATCCTGCTATCTAGAACTATCAGTTGGCGTGCTATCCACTGGAGATGAGGTTGTAGATGCGTCAGATACATTAAATAATAATAGTCTGAATATGGGTCAGCTCTATGATACTAACCGCCCGATGCTGTATTCTCTTATTTGCCAAGATAATCATTTATGTTCTGATTATGGAATTGTGATAGATGATAAATCTAATTTGCAAAGAGCGTATGAGGCAGCACTGGTTGATAATGATGTTGTCATTTCCTCTGGCGGCGCATCACAGGGCATTGAAGACCATACCCAAGAGGTGCTAGCCGCACTTGGGTTTGAGGTAATTTTCTGGCGGATTGCGATGAAGCCAGGCAGGCCCATGGCAGTTGGAAAACGTGGCAATAAGCTTATAATATGTCTGCCAGGAAACCCAGTTGCTACTTTTGTTTGTTACCGATTAATCGTAGCGCCGCTTCTTGACCGCTTGCAAAGCGGGTCAGTGAGGCACCCTCTTCGTATTGCTCTTCCGGCTTTGTTTAGGCATAATAAATCAGCGAATAGAGCTGAATATCTAAGAGCTAAGCTGGTGCGAGGCGATGATGGTAGAACCTGTATTGATTTGCATGGCAGAAAAGGTGCGGGTGTTATCTCTTCTCTTACAGGGGCGGATGGTTTGGTCGAAATACCAAATGAAAATTCAGGGGTTGAGCCTGGTATGATGCTTGATTTTTTGCCTTTTATGGAAAGATGCTTATGAGAATTCTTTATTTTGCATGGGTGCGTGACAATATTGGCTATTCTCAAGAGGAATTATCCTGCCCAAAACATGTCAGAACCATTAACCAGCTTGCAGAATATCTAAAACTGCAATCAGAGGGTCATGCGCGTGCTTTTGATAATATGAACGCGATACGGGCTGCTAGAAACCAACAATTTGTTAGTCATGACACTGAGCTGTCAGATACAGACGAGGTAGCCTTTTTCCCGCCTGTAACAGGGGGGTGAGGTGATTAAAATTAGAATTCAGCAAGAAGATTTTGACGTATCTGCTGAAATAAAATCAATGAGCTCAAAAACAGTTGGTGCTATTGCAACTTTTTCTGGGGTCGTTCGCGATAGCTCAGAATCTAACTCTCTTATTTCCCTTACTCTTGAGCATTACCCTGGTATGTCAGAAGATGCCCTTGAAAAAATAGCAGCTGCAGCCATGCAAAAAGGGTCATTAGAGGCGGTGAGAATAATTCACCGGGTTGGCAGGCTACTGCCAGAAGATAATATTGTGTTTGTCGGATGTGCATCTGCCCATCGGCATGCTGCATTTGATGGTTGCCGCTATATTATGGATTTTTTAAAAACCGATGCTCCTTTTTGGAAGTCAGAAGAAACACAAGAAGGAAGGATTTGGGTATCTGAACGCAAAAAAGATCAAAATGCCTCAAAAAGCTGGCTGTCGAAAAAAACCAAAAAAAGCTAAATTATTTGTTGCTTTTAGAAAACAACGCTGGATAACCAGTTTCTGCATTAGGTGTGATAGCTGTTTTAGATATCTGTTTTGTAAAACAACTTCTCGTATTTTCATGGCAGGCAGCCCCTACCTGATCTACCAGCAATAATATGCAATCTGTATCACAATCAGCTCTAATTTCTTTTAATTTCTGGATATGTCCAGAGCTATCGCCTTTGCGCCATTCAGATTGCCGAGAGCGCGAATAATAAATAGCGCGTTTTTGTTCTAATGATTTTAGAAGTGTTTCTTTTGACATCCAGGCCATCATTAACACCTCGCCACTGTCCCATTGCTGTGCGATTGCAGGGATTAATCCATCAGCATTAAAATTTAGTTGCTCCATACAGTCAGTCATTTTTTTCTCATCAGATAAACATGGCAGATAATAACGTTTTAGTTTGTATCACTATTAATCCAAAG
>JAACDT010000113.1 GCA_009936885.1 Alphaproteobacteria bacterium | reverse complement strand
TATCAGCATTATTGGCGCGCCTCGCAGCAGCCGTTGCAACAATTTTTACAGACAAATTGGGAAGTGATTGTAGGATAGAAGAAAACCTTTGTAATGTTTCCAAGGCTTCAGCAATTCTCTTTGGTGGAAGATTATTACTTTTTTCAAGGCCTTCTCCTAGTCGGCACGTTACCCTCTCATTGAAAAGAGGAAACGGGAAGCGGCCCATGGTTTTAAAAATCACCAGCCTGCTAGAGTTTGATCCAATATCAATAACCGCTATATGATTTGATAAATTAGGAGAAACCAATGAAGCTTTTGACATTCAGCTATAATCCATTATTTGTCTATAACGGCAAGACTGCCTAATCCAGACAAGCTTGGATTTTGCATAAAATAGTTATGTGATGAAAAACCAACTCCAGCTTCGTCGCGCTTTTTATATTGTCCATCTGATTGAAGCTCCCAGCAGTTACTCGTATCTTGCAATAATGCGACCATTACCTGTTTTAAAACTTGCGCTCTAACTGTTTTATTTTCGAGAGGTATAAAAACCTCAACACGTCGATGCAAATTGCGAGGCATTAAATCAGCGGATGCCATTACAACGATATTCTTATCAGATAGAAATTCGCCGCCATTTGCGAAAACATATACTCTGGAATGTTCCAGAAACCTGCCAATAATGGAGGTAACCTCAATGTTATCCGACAAGCCTTTAACCTTCGGTCTCAGGCAACAAATTCCGCGAATAATAAGTCGGATTTTAACCCCCGCCTGAGAGGCGTCATATAATTTTTCGATTATATTTTTATCAACAAGTGCATTTGCCTTAATCCAAATACCAGCGGACTTTCCTGCTTTTGCGGCCTTAATTTCAGAATCTATATGTGTTTCCAACCAATTTTCTGAAAAAAATGGTGAGATAATGACCTTTTCAAACTTATGTGGCTTAACATGGCTAGTTAGATAATTAAAAATATGCCAAGCATCGCGGCAAAGGTCTGGGTTGCAAGTAAAATAAGAAAAATCAGCATAGATTTTGGCTGTTACAGGGTGATAATTACCAGTTCCGAAATGAGCGTAAGATACCAGCTGTTCAGCCTCAAGGCGTGTTATCAGGGATAATTTTGCGTGGATTTTCATATTTGCAAGACCATAGGCAACCTGAACGCCTGCGCGCTCAAGCCGCCCTGCAAGTTGAATGTTATTCTCCTCGTCAAAACGTGCTTTTATTTCTATAAGTGCTGACACATTTTTCCCATTTTCAGCAGCGGTAACAAGTGCTTTTACAATAGGGGAGTCAGCAGAGGTTCGATATAGCGTTTGACGCACCGTTAATACTTGCGGGTCTACTGCGGCTTGCTGCAAAAATCGCAGAACAACATCGAAACTTTCATAGGGATGTTGAATAATAATATCTTTATTGTGGATAGCAGCAAAACAATTGCCTTTAAAATCCATAATACGTTGCGGAAAACGGGCATCATAGGGCTTAAAAAAAAGAGATGAATTAAGAAAGCTTAAAAATTTAGAAAAATCAGTAATGCCTATATGTCCAGATGCAATAGTTATCTGGTCTTCGCGCAAACGCATCTCCTGACTAAAAAATTTAACAGCATCGCTTGATAACCCGTCTGAGACAGTCAAGCTTACACTATTTCCACGTCTTCTTGCACGAAGGGCGGTTTCAAATTGTCGAATTAAATCGTCAGCTTCGTCATCAATCTCAATTTCAGAGTCCCGAAGTAATCGAAATATTCCAGAGCTCTTAATGGAATGATGTGGATAAATGATATTGATAAATATTTTAATCACAGTCTCGATGCATACGATGCGAATTTCTTCGCTTGGGAGTTTAACAAAACGCTGAATATTCTCTGGGATCAAAATTACCGATTTTATTATTTCGCCCGTTGCTGTTCGCAATTCAAAAAATACGCATTTTCCTTTATTCTGAATAAATGGAAATGGGTGCGAGGGATCAAGGGTGGTGGGTGCAAGTAACGGGAGTATGTTCGTCTCATACCAATTTTTGAGCCATTTAATATCGCCATGAGATAAATCTGTTTCTTCAATTAGAGACACGCCCATTTTAGTGCATTCTTTTAATAAAGCGCTAAGCTGTTCACGCTGGGTGGTTTCTAATTGTTTTGCTCTTTTAGTAATTTGTAGAATGAGATTATCAATAGATATGTTTTGCTCAGGTAGTGTTGTAAATCCGCGGGTTCTTAGTTGATACAAGCCAGCAAGCCGAATCATATAAAATTCATCAAGATTATTGGCAGCTATTGAAACAAATCGCAAACGCTCACCCAATGGAAGGGTGGTGTCAAAAGAGTTTGCTAACACACGCTCATTGAATGCCAGCCAGCTTAGTTCACGGTTAAAAAAAGTATCATCTTTGTCGTTAAGATTGAGAAGAGGTTTTGTTGTTGGAATGCTACTCATATTAGCTCAGTTCTTTCAATGATTTGGAATTAGCTAAGAATAACCATAAAGTGGATACGTTTCACAAGGTACAATATTCTGGCATCGGACTCAATCAACAAGCATTTACTATCAAGTCCTTTTTTACATTCAGATAAACAAAATTGTGATACCAGAATGATATTGAAAATCATTCTTAGCTATGGCATGGGTAAGCTTAATTATTGTTTAAATCTCAATTAGGTCTTTTTAAAGGATAAGTATGACATTTCTTATAATAATTAAGGTCATCACTGTTCGTTTGCTTCTAACACTCTATTTTAAATAACGCTGGATATAAGCCAGATATAAGATAGCGTCACAGAAGGAACTCAAAGCTGTTACGGTACAACCGAAATGCTTTGCGAATTAATCGATAAAGCAGATGAAAGACCAAATTCAACGGCACTTAAATGTTCAATTACACTCATATCAGACAACGTAAAAAACAGTCAGACTCAATTTATTGGCAGCTATCAGCTATTCTATGCAGTTTGTTTATTTTAATGCCTATATTCAATATTATTCTTGTCTCGTTAGGGAATAATGAGGGGCTATTATCGCATCTGCAACAAACAGTGCTCCCAAGATATTTCCTAAATACGGTTATTCTGATGGTGGGTGTTGGATTAGTTGCCACAATTTTTGGAGTATCTTCTGGCTGGATAATTTCCAGATATGAATTTTGGGGTAGAGGCACACTTAGCTGGATGCTGGTTCTGCCAGCAGCTATTCCAGCCTATCTGATAGCCTATACCTACACTGATTTTTTAGAATATGCAGGGCCTGTTCAAACTTACCTGCGATACCTTTTTGGCTGGAATACACCAAGGGAATATTGGTTTCCTGACATTAGGACGCATTATGGCGCTATTTTAATGATGGCATCTGTTCTCTATCCTTATATTTACATTTTTGTCAGAACCACATTTCAGCAGATATCGAGAACATTATGTGAAGCAGCTGAAATAACAGATAAGCCTTTATTCTCAGGCGTAGCTGTGCCATTGGCAAGGCCTGCTATTATTGCCAGCCTATCTCTTGTCTTAATGGAGGTGGTATCTGATTTTGGCACAGTTGATTATTTTGGAATAGAAACGCTTACACTTGGGATTTTTAATGTCTGGCTTGGAATGAATAATATTGTTGCAGCTGCCCAAATTTCGATTTTTGCATTTGCTTTAATTTTAGTGTTGTTAGCTATTGAACGTTATGCACGCTCTAACCGTCTTTTTTCAAATAAGTCCCCTGGTCTTAAGGGAATGCCGAGGATCAGCCTCGAGCCAAAATTACAATTAGTTTGTTTTGTAATTTGCAGTCTGCCTATTGTAATCGGATTTATTGTACCTGTCGGAATATTGCTTTCCTTTATCATAGAGGCAAACAATTTTGGCTCTTTCCGATTTCTCAAGCAGACATTCAATAACACTCTTGTTATTGCGCTCTTAAGTGCTTTGTTCAT
>JAACDT010000112.1 GCA_009936885.1 Alphaproteobacteria bacterium | reverse complement strand
GCAACCAAGGCTAGACTTGCTTTGAGTTTTGGTACTCAAAAAATCAATCTTCATCCAGTATCACAGCCCTATAAACCACATGCAGAAAAACCTGTATGCGGAAGTGCGGATATCTGTTTCATAAGCGATAAATCTATTCATTCCTGGATAGAGACGTTTGAAAAACATTCTGTCATCATAGAAGAGGGCCCTGTGCAGCGCACTGGCGCGTGCGGGTCGATAACATCATTATATTTGCGAGATCCAGATGGCAATCTGATAGAGATCGCCAATCAAAATTAACGCCGGCCTATTGAAGTATAATTTAGTCCAACATCTCTCATTTCACTTGGCAAATACACATTTCTTAAATCAACGATCACTTTCCCTTTCATTAATTCTAGAAATCTAACTGCGGTAATGGCTCTGAATTCATTCCATTCTGTAATAATGACACACGCATCTGCATCTTTAATACATGCCTCTGAATCTGCGGCAAAAACTACCTTGTCTGACAAGAGTGAGCTAGCTTCCTGCATTGCCACTGGATCATAAGCGATAATATTCGCGCCCTTAGATATTAATTCTGGAATAATATCAAGTGCAGGGCTATCACGCATATCGTCAGTTTCAGGCTTAAATGCTAATCCCAATATGCTAATGGTTTTTCCGCTAACATCTGATTGCATCTGAGATAATATTCTATCTGACATTGAGCGTTTTCGCTCCTGGTTGTAACGAACAACCTCGTCCACAATGGAAATCTGACCCCCCATTAATTCTGCTGTCTTAACAAGGGCAAGTGTATCCTTGGGGAAGCAAGAGCCGCCATACCCCGGACCCGGATGCAGAAATTTTGCTCCTATCCGTTTATCCAGCCCCATACCTTTGGCAACATCATGAACGTCAGCGCCTACCTGTTCACACAAATCAGCTATCTGGTTGATATAAGAAATTTTGACAGCAAGGAATGCATTAGCAGCATATTTAATTAATTCTGCTGTCTCAAGATCGGTGAATTGAATCGGCGTTTCAATTAAATATAAGGGTCTGTATATTTGCTGGAGCATTTTTTTTGCTTTTTTACCCATTGTGCCAACAACTACTCTGTCAGGTCTCATGAAATCATTTATTGCGGCGCCTTCACGCAGGAATTCAGGGTTTGATGCAACATCAAACTCTAAATCTGGGTTTTCATTTTTTATGATCTCAAAGACCTGTTTACCTGTTCCGACAGGGACAGTGGATTTTGTTACAACAACAGTGTAACCGCTCATCGAAGCGGCTATTTCCTTAGCGGCACTGTATACATAGCTTAAGTCAGCATGACCGTCCCCTCTTCTGGTTGGTGTTCCAACTGCTATAAACACAATATCTGCCTTGCTTACCGCATCTTTGAGATCTGTCGTGAATGAAAGTCTTCCAGCTGTTTGGTTTCTTTCAACCAATGCCTCTAAACCAGGCTCGTAAATCGGTATTATGTTTGATTTTAATTTTTCTATTTTAGCATCATCTTTATCAACGCAAATCACATTAAAACCAAACTCTGAAAAACAAGTTCCAGATACGAGTCCTACATATCCGGTTCCAATCATGGCAATCTGCATACCTGGCCTCTTTTGTTTTATTCAACTTTTTTCGGGTATTATATTTGTTGTGGTTGCTATTTCAAATAAATAGAATAGTTTTATTTCATAGTGAATATCTCAAATTCAATTAAAAAACATCGGTATTATTGAAAATTAATATAGGCGTTAGATGAAGATCAGAAAAGCCATTTTTCCAGTTGGGGGGTTGGGCACAAGATTCCTGCCAGCCACAAAAGCATTACCAAAGGAAATGTTGCCTGTTGTGGATAAACCTCTTATTCAATATGCCGTTGAAGAGGCAGCAGCTGCAGGGGTTGAGGAATTTATTTTCGTTACTGGAAGAAACAAGTCAGCAATTGAAGATCATTTTGACCATTCAACAGAATTGGAATCTGCCCTTCTTATTAAAGGGAAAAACAGCGCTCTGCAGACTGTTCAAGCGATGATGAAGCCGCCAGGTTCTCTATCCTATGTAAGACAACAAGAACCTGCTGGTCTTGGGCATGCTGTTTGGTGTGCTAGAAACCTTATCGGAAGCGAGCCTGTTGCTGTATTATTGGCGGACGATCTAATCCTTGGGGAGCCTGCCCTTAAAGAAATGTGTGAGGCTTGGAATGGCGGTAATATGGTCGCTACTATGAACGTTGATTCAAAGAGCACCTCTTCTTATGGTATTGTTACGCCAGGCGAAATCAACGGAAATTTAATCGAAGTTACAGGTCTTGTTGAAAAACCAAATCCTGAAGATGCTCCCTCTACTATTGCAATTGTTGGAAGATATATTATTCAGCCATCTGTTTTTACAACCTTATCAACTCAATCAAAAGGTGCTGGCGGGGAGATTCAGCTTACAGACGCTTTGAGCAGCGAAATCGGAAAGACACCCTTTTTTGGCTATCAATTCTCTGGAACGCGGTTTGACTGTGGCTCAAAATTAGGCCTCATTCAGGCTAATCTTGCCTATGCATTTCAAAGGGATGATTTGAAAGAGCCTCTGCAGAAATGGCTTAAAGAGTTAATTTAGCATCTCTTAAACTACTGTTTTTTGCTTTCTT
>JAACDT010000111.1 GCA_009936885.1 Alphaproteobacteria bacterium | reverse complement strand
GCGATATTACCAACGGCGTTCTAGTTTCTTGCGTAGCCAAATCGCCCCTCCATTCATTAATATTAAAAATAATAACAAAATAATAATAGCGGAGCTTGTTTTCTGGACAAACATTCGCTCTGCAAAATCAGCCCACATAAATATCTGAACTGGAAGAACTGTTCCAGGTTCTGTTACGGACCCTGGGATATCCACGATAAAAGCAACCATTCCAATCATTAATAATGGAGCAGTCTCACCGAGGGCTTGAGCCATTCCAATAATTGTTCCTGTTAGCATACCGGGGATTGCAAGTGGCACTACATGGTGCATCGTTGCTTGGACTTTTGAGGCACCAACACCAAGCGCGCCATCACGTATACTAGGCGGAACCGCCTTTATCGCTGAGCGACTTGATATAATAATTGTGGGTAAGGTCATTAATGCTAGCACCATCCCGCCAACCAGCGGTATTGAGCGCGGCAATCCAAAAAGATTAATAAAAATGGCCAGACCAAGAATTCCAAATACAACTGAAGGCACAGCAGCCAGATTATTTATGTTTATCTCTATTATTTCTGTGATTTTATTTTTTGGTGCGAATTCTTCTAAATACACAGCCGTTGCAACCCCTATTGGAAAAGCAATTACGAAACATACCAGCAAGGTTAATACAGAACCAATTGCCGCTCCTTGGATGCCCGCCATTTCTGCATTACGTGATGCGCTTCCAAAGAATAAATAGTCAGATATCTCATGGGAGATAAGTCCATCTTCATTCATCTTATCTAGATATTCTATTTGAATGTTTGATAGTCGTCTTTGCTGTTCTGGTGTTTCTTTTTTAACAAATCCGCGGAAATAAGAGTCCGCATCATCATCAAGGGCAAATTTAACCTTCTGTGTGCTATTTAACAGAGACGGGTTTGCGCGCACAAACGCCGTCAATCTAGTGTCAGAGCCGTTTGATAGCAGCTTACGAGCTGCTTTTCTCTCTTTTCTTGATTTTGCGCCTGTCTTCTCTAGTACAACCTCTTCAATAATTTTCTTAGCCTGTCCGTCAAACAAAGATTGCTCTGATAAATCGCCTAGCGGGTCAAGACGTTCTCTGTCTAATTCGATTTCAAGTGTAATATAATACTGAAAAAAGCCGGGGATACCTTTTGATAAGATAGATCCCATCAGCGTTACTAGAAAGAATAGCGCTAATGCAATTGCAGCAATACCAAACAGCTGAAAAGCACGCTCTTTCTTTCGTCTGGATTTGAGGCTGGCATTTACTATCTGTTCTGTCTTTGTAAGCGGCATTCTTTAAATCCTATCAATCATATTGTTCTCGGTACTTCTTTACGATTTGCAGCGCAAAGAAATTAAGAACAAGTGTGATAACGATAAGCGTAAGCGCAAGTGCAAAAGCAGATAATGTTTTTGCTGACTCAAATTCTTGATCGCCAACCCATATAGTAACGATTTGGGCAGTCACAGTCGTGACTGCATCAAGCGGATTAAGAGATAAATTTGCGGCCAGTCCAGCTGCCATCACAACTATCATCGTCTCGCCAACAGCGCGTGATACAGCTAAAATGATGCTCGCAACAATCCCTGGAAGCGCCGCAGGAAGAACTACTTTTTTGATAGCTTCGCTTTTGGTAGAGCCAAGTCCAAATGCTGCGTCTCTTAAAGATTGCGGAACAGCACTAATTACATCATCAGACAAGGAGGACACAAATGGAATAATCATAATGCCCATTACAAAGCCTGCCGCTAAGGCAGATTCGGACGCTACATCAAGGCCAAACATCCCTCCTGTTTCGCGAAAGAAAGGGGCAACGCTCAATGCTGCAAAAAATCCATAAACAACAGTTGGTACGCCTGCCAGAATCTCAAGCAAAGGTTTTACGATCCCTCTTACACGCTTGCTTGCATATTCTGAAAGGTAAATGGCTGAGAATTATCCGACAGGCACAGATACACTAAGCGCAATCATGGATATTAAAAACGTTCCCACAAATAATGGGATAGACCCGTATGCAGACATACCTTCTTGGCCTGAGCCAGCGCGAGCCGCGCCCTCAAATTCTGGGTTCCAGACAGTGCCTGTTAAAAATTCAAGTGGGGGAACAAGTTTAAAAAAACGAATGGATTCAAATATTACAGAAAATACGATCCCAATAGTTGTTATAATAGCAATTAGAGAACAAACACCAAGCCCTGTTAGTAAAAGAGCTTCTACTGCGTTTCTGGCTCTGAATTCAGGCTTCACACGGCTAATGCCAAACAGACCGCAAATAACCGATAGCCCAACTGTAATTCCAGCAATAATGGTATCTGAAGTATTGCGCCAATTTGAGAGGTTTTCAGCCAAACGAATTATCCAGTCATCTGGCTGACCTACAATAATGCCTTCCGCTATATTACGAATTTGTGCAAGCAGAATAAGGATAGTCTGACGCCCTTCGACTTCTAGCCCTTCGGGAAATCGCGCCTTAATCATTGTGTTAAAAACGATATCGTCAGCAACAACCCAAAGGCTTAACAGAATAAGAGGAGGCGCAATGGCTAAAATAGCCGGGAAACTGCCATGATACATAAAAATAGAATGAGGTCTTATTCCGGCCACATCACAGATACGGGTAATTTTATTTGTACCTACAAAATAAAATAAGAGGCCAAGAAATATAACGCTTACTGCAATGATTGTTAGCATTTATTTAGCCCCATTTGTAAT
>JAACDT010000110.1 GCA_009936885.1 Alphaproteobacteria bacterium | reverse complement strand
AGTGAGGCAAGCAACGCTTCAGATAATTGCATTTCCAATGATGAATTTTGTCTGCCCAAATATGCCTCAGAAATAACTTTATTATATAATATTTGGGCGGCATCCCATATTACAAACGGATCTGTATCAAGGGAAATAAGATGTAAATATTCTTCAATCAAAAGGTCATCATGAAGTTTGATAGGGGCAGAAAACCCCCTCAAAAGAGAGGGTGTTGCATCATACAAATCTTGTGTTTTTGTTGCATCTGATGCTTGGATTTTTAGCCGTGTTTCTTCTTTATTAAGAACAACTATAGGCTCCACACCCATCTGTTGCCCGTCCACAACAAGTGATAGGGGCTCTCCTGATTTACCGATCATCGAAAAGCGAAATGGTATCGGCAGCATTTTATCATTGGAAGACGCATTTTCAGGTTTTTTCTGAACCAAAGAGATTTCTAAATCAGAACCTTTTTTCTCTCTATTAAAATAAATATGTGGCGTTCCAGATTGCTGATACCAACGCGAAAATTCGGATAGATCATATTTATTAGCATCTTCCATTGCTGATAGAAAATCATCACACGTAACCGCATTTCCGTCATGCCTATCAAAATAAAGATCAATGCCCTTTCGGAAGCCATCTCTACCAAAAAGACTTGCCAGCATTCGGATAACCTCTGATCCTTTTTCGTAAATTGTTGGCGTATAGAAGTTATTAATTTCAGAGTAGCTATCAGGTCGTATCGGATGCGCCATTGGGCTTGCATCTTCAGGAAACTGAACGGAGCGCAACAAACTAACATCTTCAATTCGTTTAACAGAGCTATCATGCAAATCTGCTGTAAAACATTGGTCGCGATAAACTGTTAATCCCTCTTTCAAGGTTAATTGAAACCAATCACGACACGTCACTCTATTCCCAGTCCAGTTATGAAAATATTCATGTGCAATGATAGATTCAACACGCATTAAATCAGTATCACTAGCAGTTTTTTCATCTGCCAATACAAATTTACTATTAAAGATATTAAGGCCTTTATTTTCCATCGCGCCCATATTGAAATGGCTGACGGCAACGATTTGGAATAAATCAAGGTCATATTCTAGGCCATAAGATTTCTCATCCCAACTCATTGATTTTTTTAATGATTCCATCGCATGAGAGGTCAGATGGGAATTGCCGTGTTCGACATAGATATGTAAGTCAACAACTCTGCCAGATGCGGTGGTAAAGCTATCCTCCACCAGCTCTAAATCGCCAGCTACAAGCGCAAATAAGTAACTCGGTTTTGGGAATGGATCATGCCATTCTGCAAAATGTCTATCGCCTTCAAGCTTGCCAGAAGATATTAAATTACCATTACTTAACAGATTTTTTAAACTAATATCTGCTTCAATCCTAGTGGTAAATACGCTCATCATATCCGGTCTATCAGGATAATAGAAAATACGTCTAAACCCTTCAGGCTCACACTGAGTGCAAATCATATCACTTGATTTATACAACCCCTCTAATGCCTTATTCTGGTAAGGATTACATATTGTTACAACCTCAATATCATTCGATAAATTAGGCAAAAGAAGGGATATTGAATCGCCCTGTTTTTGAATATCTTCGATTTCTTGAGGGGTATCATTAATAAAAACCGCCTCTATTTCTAACTCCTGTCCGTACAGAATAAGAGGCGGCAAAACCCTATCATCTGAAGCGGTGACATTCATTTTAACGATCGTTCTGGCAAATTCAGAATATAACTGAACTGTAAGATTCGTTGAATTTACCTGCCATCCTGTTGGGGAATAGGCATCACGCTTAACCAGCATTTTATTCATTTTTTAGTTACTTTCGCGCGTATTAGTGTAAGCAAGAACACAATGCTCATAGCAATAAGGTTTGCCAGGCTCTATCGGCTCACTACAAAAAGAAAAATCAGTTGTTTTAGGGTCTCCTTTTGGCCACACGCATTTAGAACGTGACCAGCTGATTTTGCGAAGGGCAAGACGCAGTGGTAATTCGGAAGTTATTTCTTCTGTTTTTTTAGGTTTCGCCTTAACAGATATAGCAGATGATGAAATAGGAGATTGGCGTTTAGGCAAACCAAGCCTATGGGCTTTTCCAGCTACGGCGTTCCGTGTTACATTCAATTTTTTGCCGATCTGAGAGATAGAAAGACCTTCATCCCATAACGTTTTAAGCGTTTCAAGACGGTCGTCAGTCCAACCTGTTTCTTCTGTCATTTTATTTCTTCCTTTATTGAACCTTTATTTAGTATGGTTTTCGACAATTTGCAAATTAACTGTAACACTATTTTTGCCTGCTCAAGGCTTAAATGCCCCAATAAATTCAGCGATAAAAGAGATTTGATAATCTAGCATATGTTTGCCATAATGAACCTTCATTCCAGCTTGATTTGCAGCGTGAAGAAGCGCTGTTTCCTCTGGCTTCATAATAATATCGCATACTACGCACTCAGAATTCAAAGCAGTGATGCTAAATGGAAGCGGATCATCAGGACGCAATCCAAGCGAGGTGGCATTAATCACATAATCATATCTTTCAAAATCTATTTGAGATTGCACAATACTGGAGAGTTTGTCGGTTTGTGTTACCGATTTCACAATTTCAACAACCTCATCAGCCTTATCATGACTTCTATTGACAATATCCAAGTTAGCAATTGGCTCAGTAACTAATTCAGCTGCAATAGCGCGTGCAGCCCCCCCTGCTCCGACAATCAGAATTTTTCTATGCTCCAGATCATTTCCATTATCCTTTAATCCTGAAACAAATCCAACACCGTCAAAATTATCACCATATAACCTGCCGTCCTTATCATACCGAAATGCATTGACAGCACCAGTTGCCCTGCCGCCAGGCCCTAGCTCGTCACATAGCTTCGCAATTTCTACTTTGTGAGGAATTGTAACCACCCCGCCACGCATATTTTCAATCCCGCGCATCGAATTCACACAAGCAGATAGATTAGACGGTGCGACGTCTATTGGTATCATAACATGGTCGATACCTAATTCTTGAAATTTCCGATTAAACAGGCTAGGAGCTCGAACTTGCCCAGATGGATGGGCAAAAATTACAAATATTTGAGTGGTACCTGATATCAACATATTATATTAGCCTGCACTTTGGGTGGTGATTAATCTAATTACGCGTCCTCTTCGGGCTTACAATCAAGCGAGGCAGAATTAATACAATATCTGAGTCCAGTAGGGTGTGGTCCATCGGGAAAAACATGCCCTAGGTGCGACTCGCATCTATCACAATGAACTTCTGTTCTCTGCATCATTAAGCTTCTATCCACTTTTTCCGCAACAAGACTAGAATGAGGTTGAGTAAAACTGGGCCAACCACTTCCCGATTCAAACTTATCGCTACTGTGGAATAAAGGAGCACCGCAACATACACATACATAATCACCCGCTTCGTGATGGTCCCAGTATTTACCTGTAAAGGCGCATTCTGTTCCTTCTTGACGGGTTATATTATAGGTTTCAGGCGTTAATATTGAACGCCATTCCTTATCTGACTTTATAATCTTTTCACTCATTTAATCGCCTAACTTTTTTCTATTTTTCCATATTTTTGAGAGCGTAACAGGCATATCAATATGCGCCACAGACAACGCATCACACATAGCAGAAACAACAGCTGACGGGGCACCAATTGTGCCTGCTTCACCAACGCCTTTTACACCAAGGTAATTATTGTTGCATTTAGTATTATTTAGGTAATGAGATATCATGGTTAAGTGATCTGCGCGAGGCAACGTATAATCCATAAGTGAGCCAGACAAGCATTGACCTGTTTCATCATACACTAAATTCTCATAAAGAGCTTGTCCAACCCCTTGGGCAATACCGCCATGGATCTGACCAGCAAGTGTATCAGGATTAATCACACCGCCCAGATCATCTGTGACAGTGTATTTTTTTATCTGAGGAACAAGAGTTGCCTTATCAATTTCAACTTCAACAATGTGGCATCCATATGGAAAACTAGGGCCATCAGTTGTATAGACATGCTTGATGTCAAAGGGATGCGGCTTATCTTCTGCAAAAAGCGTTTGAGCTAGATGCTCAATAGCTATTGTTTTATTTGAGTGTGCATGTCTGAATATGCCCTCCTCAAACACAAGTTCGCTTGGATCACATTCCAGAACATCGCTCGCTAACGGCTTGGCTCTTTCCAAAATCTGTTCCGCTGCTTGTGCAGTTGCAGACCCTTGAATGACGGTCATTCTAGCGCCGCCTGTATTTCCAGCTGGCGAGCGCTTGGAATCACCTTGGATAACTTTTATTTTTTCGGCATCATATCCAAGCCTATCTGAGAAAATTTGTGTTAAGGTTGTCTGGTGGCCTTGGCCATTTTCCATTTGAGCTGCGTTGATAATAACGCACCCTTCCTCATCAAAACTTATATCAACGCCGCCATCCTTGCCATTACCGCAAGATTCAAGATATAGTGAAATACCAAGCCCTCTCAGGAAACCATTTTCAAGGCTATTTTTTTGTCTCTCCTTAAAACCAGAAACATCTGCATTTTTTAGAGCTGCATTGAACAAAGCGGGCATATCGCCTGAATCAATTGTGCCACTGCACACTGTCTTATACGGTATTTGCTCTGGCTGAATTAAATTCGCCTTACGAACTTCAATACGGTCAAGCTTAAGATCAAACGCTATCTTATCCATCAAGCGCTCCATCATATAATTAGCCTCTGGACGCCCCGCCCCCCTGTAAGCGTCAATAGCTGGGGTGTTTGTTACAACTCCTGTCACCTCGAAACTAACAAATGCAATGTCATATAGGGTTGTAAGTGTACGACAGGTTGATTTTGTAGGTACATATATTCCAAAATTGGACAGCCAGCTTCCTAGATTTGCTTGGTTTTTAAACTGCAGGGCTTTTATTTTCCCTGTATTAGAAACCAACGCTTTAGCAGAGCTCTGTACATCACGGCCTTGAAGGTCACTTACAAAACCCTCTGATCTGTCTTGTTGCCATCTAACTGTACTACGCAATTTCTGAGCTGCCCAGCTTACACACAACTGTTCTGGATGAAGAAATATCTTGTACCCAAAGCCGCCACCAACATTCCCAGAGCGCAAATGCACTTTTTCTCGCGGGAGATTCAATGCCTTAGAAATTTGCCTTGATAGGCTAACAGTTCCCTGTGTTCCGCACCAAATAAGCAATTCATCTTCATTTTTTCTATCTGGATGCGGCATTGCTATTATCTGCCTCATCTCCATTGCATTTGGTGCTATTCTGTTATTAATAACAGATAATTCGACGATTGAGTCATCTGGCATGCATGCTGTTTCAAATTGCTGCATAGTCTCATCATGATTGCCTGCTTGCCAATGGAACACCTGATTACCAGGATATTGAGTATAAAGCTGTGGCGCATTTGGCGCCAGAGCAGATTTAGTATCAACAACTGCAGGCATCGCATCATATTCAATCTCTATCAGCTCTGCTGCATCATGTGCTTGCTCTTTGGTTTCTGCTACTACCATCGCAACAATATCACCTGCACATCGCACAACCCCGCGAGCCATAGGTGGTCTTGCAGACGGAGATATTTCACTCCCATCAGAATTTGTTACCAAATCCAAACATTCAATTTCACCGATATTCTCATCATCTAATTCTTTTTGTGTTGCTATTAGTTGAACACCTGAAAGCTTTGATGCTTCTCCGAAATTAATATGCTTTACGTTTGCATGGGCATGGGCTGAGCGAACAAAATGTATCGCCATCCCCTCCCCTACATTCACATCATCTGTAAAATTACCAGTGCCTGTAATAAGCACTTTATCCTCAACTCTTTTTACTGCCTGTCCGATGCCGAATTTCAATTTTTTCTCTCCAAGGTAAATGCGATATATCGAGTTCAAATCATTCTTCTATATGGATTTTGATTATAATTATTTCAAGGAAAAGTCACGCCAACCTAAATGAATTCTAAAAATTGTCGAAATCCAGCATAAACAGCCAAACGATAATGCAAAGATAGAAAACAAAGACGGAAAACACAATATCGTGATGATGAATATAAGCGTCTCAGTTCCTTCGATAAGTCCGCCAAGATAGTAAAAACTTTTTTGAGTTAATAAACCCTTCTTTTTTTCACATAATTGTGCATGCATAATACCATAAGCCAGAAAACTGGTTCCGGTGCCAACAAAACTAAAAATAACAAAACACGCAGCAAAACTATTGCCCTTATCATAAACTGCAAAGGCAAATGGGATTGCGCTATAAATTATGAAATCAAAAACAATATCTAAAAAACCACCTCTATAAGTTGGCTTATCAGCTCTTGCGATAGCACCGTCTAAACCATCCATAATTCTGTTTATAATAAAGAAAACAAGTGCCAGAGAAAAATATCCAAACCCTATCAGGCAAGCCGCAATAAGACCAAAAACAAACCCTATAATGCTTGCGACATCTGCAGAGATACCAGCTTTAATAGCAATCGAAGCAAGAGAGGATAGCACCGGCTGTGTAAGCTTTTGTAGTTTCTTATCAAGCATTTAAATGCAACCTATATTTTTATTAGAGTTGCCTTGCAAGAACCGTTTTTCCAGCGATACAAAATTCTCCTAAATTTACCATAATCTCATAATTACTTGGAACAATAATATCCAAATCACCATGCAAGAGTGAGATAGCTATCGGAATACCAGCTTCAATCACTCTTCCCTCAGATATTGGACTTGCAAGATATCGCGCTAACGGCCTTCCCCAAATAATAAGTGATATATCGTTCTGCGTATTTGCTTCACCTGGAATATCATCTTGTATTACGGACATTTCACGTCTTGCATTCAAGTTAGAGGCATTAAGAATATCTGCAGGTAAAAACAATCCATCTATGAACATATTAATGTCAATTTTGCCATGGCACGGCATTAAGATAAGTTTGTTAGAATGAATTTGTTGCGCAATACGAACGATTTTTTTCCCTGACGTTGTCTCTATAGAAGTGACAAGACCATCCATTGGAACAAAAATATCTGTACGTCCAGCAGCTGATAATGCTGATATCTCTGGCGGTTTGGTTACATATACAACCCATAATAATATCAAAAGACCAAGCATGCCAAAAGGAAGCCACAAAAACCCAAGCACACTTACCACAAGACCTGTAATTATTCGCACCGGCATTGCAGGAGATTGGGAGTCAAGTGACACCTTGAAATAATCACTAATTTTATTCATTTCAATCTGACCTATAAACAGCTACGCACAAGCACCATTATTAAATCTGGAGCATTAATCTGGAATTGCAAATATCTGATTGGGAAATATTAGATCGGGGTCATTTATGCGCCCATTGTTACGTTTGAATATATCAACATAGCGAACACCTTGTCCATAGGCTCTATACGCTATTCGCCATAACGCATCCCCTTTATGAATAACCATCATTTCACTTCCATCTTCTCCAATTGCAAGCGCTTCTAAACTAACATTAATAGATGATGTCTTAATGACTATTCCGTTTTTATCAATTAATTCAGCTATTAAAGGATATTTTCTATTTGGTTTCATTAATGCTTCTACGACCATACTCCACCGATAGGCTTCATTGTCTGTGGATGCTTTATCTAATTCAATTGAAGTGATAAATTGTTCATCAAAATAAGCTTGTATTGAATACCCACCGCTAGCAAATCCAGAAAATCTTAACGTTGACTTATTCTCCCATGATAGGCTTCTAATTTGAATGAATTCTGGTTCTGCTTCGATGTTTGAGATTTGATCCGCAGTATCAAGAACAGATGCCACCGAGCGCAACCGCTCTTCATCTGTTCCATCATTAAACACAATTCTTGTATCCCCTGATTTAATTGTCGCTTGTTTTTCTGTAAACTGATTAGGGGTCTGAACAATTACAGGGATTGATGTGTCTGATTTTGGTACAAACACCACAAGTGGCTTGTCTTGCTTATTCTCTTCTATATCAATTACTACGGCTAAATCTGCTATTTCTGCATCTTGTGATTGCTGGGTAGAGGGTCCAGAATTAGGTTCAGCTGTGAGCGGTAACGCCTCATTTGCATCAAACTTTGGATTATCCAACTTAGGCGGGTTATGGCTCACAGGTTCTGTTAAAACTGTAAGCGAGAGTTTGTTAGTTTCTTGCTTATGGGCTTCATCAGCATTTGGTTTAATAGCAAGCTGAATAAAGTGAGAGCCAGCCTCAAACATGGTCTCAGGAATGGCAACCCAATCCCCTTTTTCATTAATGATTGCTTCTGCAATAACGATATCCCCGTTAAATAAAAGCACTGTTCGCCCTGCTGGCCCTACACCGCCAAACACGCTGGTGCCGTCTGGGCTTACTTGCGCCATTGTCACCTGTAATTTGGTTTGCTCTTCTTGCTGGGTAGTTGCTGTTAAGGCGTTTTCTGACTTGTTTAAGTCGCTATCTGCACCTAAATCCACTGAGGTATCTGGCTTGGAGGTTTCTGAGTTTTTTTCTTCTCTATTTAACTCAATCAAAATCTCATCACTTTTTTCAGTCTGGTAACTCGGAACCGCAAAAAACGTTCCGACTAATAAAACACTAACCAAACCAAGAAACCATAAAAAAGAATTTTTCATTAATTAGCTCCTAGCTAACAAATACAAATTGATGATAAGATACAAATAGCGTTTAGGCAAAATTTTTTATTGATGATGATACATGAAAACAATATGTGCATTTGCGGGTGCTGCCAAGGGCAGATCACCCCAATTTTCAAGTGAAGCTTATCGATTAGGACAAATGATAGGCGCCAGAGGTCATAAAATAATTTATGGCGGCGGTAGAACAGGCCT
>JAACDT010000109.1 GCA_009936885.1 Alphaproteobacteria bacterium | reverse complement strand
GTGATGAGCCCGCGCCAATAAAAACTCCTGTTAGAGCCAAAAAAACGGTAGCTGCAAAGAAAACGGCTAAAAAAAAACCGGCCCTGAAAAAAACGTCTAAGAAAAAAGCTGCAAAGAAATAAGTTACGTTATCCAAGCACGGTTGAGCGTTGTTTAAATTCAAGGTCTAGGTTAATTTATGTTTGATTTCGGATGGCAAGAATTTTTGGTAGTTGCTTTTGTTTTGGTTCTAGTAGTTGGACCAAAGGATCTGCCCAAAGTTTTGCGTGCTTTTACAAAATTTACCTCACAAGCGCGTCGGATGTCATCTGAGTTTTCAAGAAGCTTGCAAGAAATGTCGGATGATGAAGATTTAAAGGATGTAAAAAAGGTGCTTCAAGATGCTAAATCTGGTGACTTTGAAGAAATCTCCGAAATGTTTGATGATAGTATGACCAAAGACATGAAGTCTGTTGGCAAGGAATTAGAAACAGACTTAAAACAAGTCTATGATAAGACCAAAGATGCCACTTCTGTGAAGGAGGGGTAGATTTGAAATCGAACAAGGATGAAGAGCTTGCATCCATGTCTCTCATGGATCATTTAACAGAGCTGCGTAACCGTATTGGTATCATTTTAATTGCTTTTGTGGCATTGTTTCTGCTCTGTTTTATAAGACCCCTTGGCGAGGGCTCATTCAACGCCGCTGATTATGTTTATTTCTGGTTGCAGGCTCCGTTAGCTGAAATATTGGCTGAACGCGGTGGGCGAATGATTTTTACAGGATTGCATGAGGGTTTTTTCACGCAAGTCAAAGTAGCCTTTTTTATTTCAATTTCTATCACCTTTCCACTGATTTTGCTTCAGGTATGGCGGTTTGTTGCGCCTGGTCTATATAGAAATGAGCGTTCCGCTTTTATGCCCTTTTTGCTTGCAACGCCTATCTTGTTCGCGATGGGTACAGCCATGGTTTATTATCTTGTGATACCCCTTGCATGGGAATTCTTTTTATCTTTTGAAATGGTTGGCGGGGAGGGTACACTCCCGATTGAGGTCGAGCCAAGAATAAGTGAATATTTAAGCTTGGTGATGAGGCTTATGTTTGCCTTTGGTGTTTCATTTGAATTGCCGGTTATTTTGTTATTATTAACAAAGGCTGGCATTGTCACACCTAGAGGTCTAGCTCGAAATCGCAAATATGCTATATTAATAGCCTTTGTTGCGGCTGCGATTCTAACACCGCCTGACGTAATCTCTCAGATAATGTTGGCTATCCCAGTCATTCTTTTGTATGAGTTCTCAATCATAGCGGCTCGCTTTTTGAATAGAAAGAGCGAGTATGAAGAAACAAATGATTAATTTGAGGTTGCTCATGCTTAGGAGAAAATTAAATGCATGATATAAAATTTATTCGTGAAAATGCTGTAGAATTTGATCGAATAATGCAACGCAGGGGATTAGAATTCCCATCTGTCCAAATTCTAAGATTAGACGAGAAAAGACGCAAATTGCAGACAGAGTTGCAGGCGCTTCAGGCTCGTAGAAACGAGTCATCAAAACAGATAGGCGTATTGAAATCTTCAGGCGGAAATACGGATGAGCTTATTGCTGAGGTTGCTTCTATTAAACAGAAAATACCTGAATTAGAAAGTGAAGAACAGGGTCTTTCAGGCCAGATAAATGCTATCTTACTCTCCATGCCTAATCTTTTGGATAATAATGTTCCAGACGGTGCGAGCGAAGAAGATAATGTGCTGTTACGGCAAGTGGGCAACATGCCAGAATTTGAATTTGCGCCGAGGGATCATGTGGCTCTTGGAGAGATAACTAAGGGTCTTGATTTTGAGGCAGCAGCAGAAATATCAGGCGCAAGATTTGTTGTTTTATCAGGTCAGATGGCTAAATTAGAGCGCGCGCTCGCTTCATTCATGCTTGATATACACACCTCAGAATTTGGTTATACAGAGTATCTGCCACCAGCCTTGGTCAACTCTAAGACTATGGCCGGAACAGGACAGCTGCCAAAATTTGAAGATGATCTATTCAAAACCACAGATGGTCGGTGGTTAATTCCAACAGCTGAGGTGCCGCTTACAAATATGGTTGCCAACAAGATTTTAGATGCGGACAGATTACCATTAAGAATGACAGCTTACACACCCTGTTTTCGCTCTGAAGCAGGTTCTGCAGGTCGTGATACAAAAGGCATGATACGACAACATCAATTCTCTAAGGTAGAACTTGTCTCTATTACTGATCCCAATGCATCGGATGCAGAATTAGACAGAATGACGTCTGTTGCCGAGACGGTACTTAACCGATTAAAACTTGCTTATCGTGTGGTAAAGTTATGCTCAGGGGATACTGGATTTTCAGCGCGTCAAACAAATGATATTGAAGTATGGTTGCCTGGACAAGATGAAGGTGAGGGGCGCTTCAGAGAGATATCATCTTGTTCTACTTGCGGGCCTTTTCAAGCGAGGCGCATGAATGCGCGGTTTAGACGAGCGGGGCAGAAAGAAACTGAATTTGTTCATACTCTAAATGGTTCTGCGCTTGCTGTCGGCAGATGTATGGTGGCTATCATGGAAAATGGACAGCAAAAAGATGGCTGTATACTTCTACCCGAAGCGCTTCATATCTATATGGGCACTGATAGAATTGGGTGATTAATACAGCATATTTTATCAGGAGAACATCCTATTTGAGGATAATAATATTTTGTCTAATCGTCCATATTGTGCAAATAAATTGAGTTTACAAGTCATGAAAATTTTAATTACGAATGATGATGGGATAGATGCTTATGGTCTTGGATTATTAGAACAGCTGGCAAAAACCATATCGGATGATATTACGGTAGTTGCGCCAATGTATAACCGCTCAGGAACAAGTCAAGCAATATCGCTTCAAAACGAGCTTAATTTTAGTCATATAACAGATAATCGTTACGCGTGCTCTGGAAACCCTGCGGATTGTGTTATGCTGGCGCTAAATTTGTTATTTAAGGATAAACGCCCTGACCTTGTTTTGTCTGGTATTAATCATGGTATGAATGCATCTGATGATGTGGGTTATTCTGGCACCGTAGGGGCAGCAAGAGAAGCTGCGATTGTTGGAATACCCGCTATTGCCTTTAGTCAGCGTTGCGGAAAATTAGAAGCAGATTTTGACGTGGCACGGGAATTTGGAAAGCGTGTGTTTGATCACGCGTTATCTGTTAAGCTTCCAGATCGGCACGTGTTGAATGTTAATTTCCCATCCACTGAACTTTCAGATGTAAAGGGAATTCGTACAGCTGCATTGGACAGACATAAAATGTCTGACCAGATTATTGCTGGCACAAGACCTAATCACTTTTCCATTGGGCCATTAAATCAACGCATTGAGACAAATCCTGAAAGTGATAGGTTTTTTTTGCAAGATGGATATGTAACATTTACGCCTTTATTGGTAGATACAACTGCAACTACATTGTTACATAATATCCCAGAAATTAGTTTATGAGTGACTTAACAGAAAAAAAAGCACGCCTTACAATGTCCTTAAGGGCACAAGCTATTTTATCGTCGCCAGTTCTATCTGCTATCGAGTCTATTCCAAGAGAGATATTCATTGAGCCTGCATTAAAACAGCATGCATATGAGAATGCTTCGCTTCCAATAGCGTGCGAGCAAACAATTAGTCAGCCCTATATTGTTGCAAAAATGACTGAAGCATTAGAATTGACTAATCGTCATACGGTGCTTGAGATTGGAACGGGAAGTGGTTATCAAACATCGATTTTATCCCTGCTGGCACGGCGTGTTTATAGTATGGAGCGGCACAGACCATTATTTGTTGAGTCTCGAAACCGTTTGGCAGAATTAAAATTAACAAATGTAACATTGCGATTAGGAGATGGCTTTTCTGGATGGCCAGAGGCAGCGCCTTTTGATT
>JAACDT010000108.1 GCA_009936885.1 Alphaproteobacteria bacterium | reverse complement strand
GGATGTTATGGCTGCCCTAAAAGTGGCTATAAAAGGCGCTGAAGTAGTATCTGAGACAGGTGATTTGGAGATTGCTGTGCAATCTGACCCAGCAAATTTGCAAGCAAGGCAGGATTTGGCGGTTGCACTTTTCGCCTCAGGCCGGCAATCAGAGGCTATGTATCATCTTTTGGAGTCCATAAAAATGGACCCCTCTTGGCAGGAAAATGCAGCACGAACACAACTGATTGAGTTTTTCACAGCACTTGGCCAAACACATCCAGATGTGATTAAGGCAAGACGGAAATTATCTAGCTATTTGTTTTCCTGATTCTTGCACTATGTTTCATCTAATAGACAAATTAGTTTATTCCCAAGGACAATATTGGATGAGGAATATATGACAATCAGAGGCCCTTTTGAACCTGAGTTTAAAGATTTGCCAGGTCAAATTCCGATATTCCCTCTAACCGGGGCGTTGTTGCTACCAGGGGGAACATTGCCGCTTAATATTTTTGAGCCTAGATATCTTGCGATGGTAAGAGACGCTATAGCGAGCCCCCTTCGCCTTATTGGAATGACACAGCCAAATAAAGACCAGTCATCAAACCCCTATTATTCAGTTGGATGTGCAGGCAGGATATCAAGCTTCTCAGAACAGGATGATGGCAGAATATTAATTACGCTTTCTGGCTGTATTCGTTTTAGTCCCAATAGTTTTTCTGAACGTGCATCAGGCTATTTGATAGCAGATATAGGTTGGAATAATTTTAAAGAGGATTTGTCAATTGACGAGGCTCCGATAGATCGTGCAACCTTATCAGCTATTTTAAAACAATATTTTGATGCAAAAGGGTTTCAGGTTGACTGGTCACAGTTAGAAGCCTGCTCAGACGAGAAGCTTGTTAGTACTTTATCTATGATATGCCCATTTGATGTAGCAGAAAAACAGGCGCTGCTCGAAGTGCAAAACCTATCTAGCAGAGCAGAATTGTTAACGACAATTCTACAAATGTCCTGTCATGATGATTATGCTGACAATGCCAAACATTGATTCAACAACCAGCAAAGATAAAATTATAATCAAAAAAATGCCTAAAACAGCGGCTGTGTTAATAAATATGTTAGTTTGCCCTGATACAAAAAGTCTTTTGATTTATGATAAAAAAGCGCAAGAGCTTATTAGTATTCAGGGAAAAAAAGCATATCCAATAGAACAATATTGTCCACTTTTAAGCGAGCATCATTGCCGAGATCTCTCTATAGATGAAGTTAATAAATGGCAATCTTCCCATCACCGTAAGTAATCCATCGTAAATAGAATAATCGATTTCACATGAATTCAGCTAAAATCATAGCAACTCAAATTCGGCTTCATAAAGATAAGAAAACATTATCTGTTTCTTTCAATGATGGTTTTATGGCTCAATTATCAGCAGAATTACTAAGAGTAGAATCCCCGTCTGCAGAAGTTCAAGGACATGGAGCCGAGCAAAAAAAAACGATTTCTGGAAAACAGGATGTTAGGATTATAAATATAGAAGCTGTCGGGAATTATGCTGTAAGGCTGCAGTTTGATGATGGGCATGAAACCGGAATCTATAGCTGGGTGTTATTACATGATTATGGAATGCGAAAAGATGATTTATATGCTGATTATCTGCGCCGATTAAACGTACTTATCTAAAAAAAACTATATATCTGAGAATAAGCTTGCCGATGTAAGAACACCGCCCGTAGCAATTTGGGTAAGCTGTTTTTTGATAGGCAGCATATCCATAATGTCTAATCCGAAATCAATTAAACTTGATGGCAGAAGTTTAAGTTGAAAACTTTTATGGCTAAAAAGGCGGTTTAAGCCCTGTGTTACGCCGATAACAGCCTCGACTTCAACGCGCCGTTTGGCTTGATAGTCTGTTAATATCGATGGGTGTGAGAATGAAAGACCATTATTTCTTGCGCTATCTAGGCAGTCACATATAACCGCAATGTCGCCAAGTGCAAGATTAAAGCCCATTCCAGCAAGGGGATGAATAGAATGGCTTGAATCTCCAGCAAGCAGAAGTCCTGGTTGCCCCATGCTTCGTGTGATGGAAGGATTGAGAGGCCAAATCCCCCTTTTTGAATTTATGGTAAGCTCGCTAAACCCATCTCCTAATTTCTCTCTGACTTGGTAGGTGAAGTCACTATCAGACATTTTAGACAGCGTGTCTGCCACTTTGTTGGTTGCAGACCAAACAAGTGCAGCTTCCTGTGCTTTGATGGGCATTAGCGCTATAGGACCGTCTGGCAGGAACCTTTGAAAGGCTTTGTTATTATGAAAGCGGTTCAGATTAATCCGAGCAATTACTGCTTTCTGGCGAGCCGCAAGAGAAGTACTACTCAGTCCTGCTGCTACACGAGCTTGGCTATGTGCGCCATCACATGCAATAAGTAATTCTGCCTGCCATTGCGCGCCCTTACTATCCCTAACATTAACGCTCAAGGGACTAAAATCAAAGCTTAACGCCTCTTCATAGACGCAAATCTGTGACGGTGATTGTAAATTTAGCTCATAACAGGATTGAAGCAGGCTATTATTTTCTATAGTCCATGCCATTGGCTCCCCATCAAGGGAGAAACACAGACTTGAGGCATTGCTCTTGTTATGAAAACAGTTTGTTCCAAACGATTTTTGTGATACCAGAATTTCTGTAATTTTTGTGCTATCCTCTGCTGAAAAAGACCATAAATTAAGATGTGAAAGCATTTTTTGGCTGGCCAGATTTATAGTGGTGGTTCTGCTATCCGTAACGTCACTTTTCGCAGGTATGAGCTGGGTATATTCAAGGTTAAAATAATCCATTGCAGCACACATTACTTTTGCTGTAAGACCATTTCCAATCACAATTATCGGTGTTTTATGCACCATAATTATACTCTACCCCTAAAATAATTAGAGATAATAATGCTACATAATTCTACTCTGGAGCGGCTTGGTTCTAGCAGATAGCTCTTAAGGCATCCCGCCTTTATACCTGCTTGGATATCTGTTGGCTGGTCCCCTATCATCACCGATTTTTTGAGGTCTATTTGCCATTTATGAGAGAGTTTTTGTAACATACCAGATGAGGGTTTTCTGCAATCACAATGCGTTGGAGCATCTTTTTTAGGGTAGTCTGGATGATGGGGGCAAAACGCAATATCTGTAATTCTGCCGCCTTTTAAATCCACTTGCTCTATGAGATACTGATTGAATTTATGCATATCGGTTTCGCTGAAATATCCGCGTGCGATACCTGATTGATTTGTTACAATAAATACTGGTATGTGATGGGCGTTTAATAAGGCAAGAGCCTCAGCGCTATCAGATAAAAAAGCAAAATCTGATATTTTCCACGTATAGCCATTATCTATAACAAGCGTGTTATCGCGATCAAAAAAGATGGCCCCCTTCATTTGTTTGAAACCTTCATCGGCTATTGTTGTTCTGGTCGCGCTATTGTACTACACTCGATTTGCGAGAATGCACTTAACCTATATATGCAGATTTGTAGATGCAAAATCCAGACTTTTCACTTTTTAATGATAACATGTTTCAAAAAACGCGCTCTCTTATTGGTGAGGTTTTAGCGCCTGAGGGAATGAGCAAAATTAATATGTCGATAGGGGAGCCTCAACTCGCCCCGCCATCTATTGTTACACAATTATTATCTGATCCGTCTTGTGACTGGCATAGCTACCCCAAAGTAAAAGGCACCCCGAAATTCTATAGTGATGTTAGCTCGTACCTTAACAAAAGATTCTCAGATATTGGTGATTGGCTAGATCCTCTGGATAATTATTTGCTTCCAGTGCCTGGCACAAGAGAGCCACTTCATATGCTTGGCTATTGTATGCGGGGCACAAAATCCAATCCTGTTGCGCTTGTTTCTAACCCTTTTTATCACGCATGGCGTGCCGCAGGTCTGATAAATGGCGGTGAAATTCATTTAATGAACGCTAGTTTGGAAAATGGTTTCCTGCCTGATTTATCCATTATCGATGAAGAAACCTTATCTCGCACAACGCTTATGTATTTGTGTTCACCAACAAACCCACATGGTGTGATTGCAAGTGAAGCCTATTTAACAAATGCCCTAATGCTGGCTAGAAAACATGACTTTTTGCTGGTTGTGGATGAGTGTTATATTGATATTTGGCGAAATAATATGCCAGTTAGTGCCACTGAAATTGCCCGGAAAATAACTTCAAATGACTATAATAAACTATCAAATCTAGCAGTGTTGAATAGTTTATCAAAACGCTCAAATGCGGCTGGTCTTAGAGCTGGTTTTTTATGTGCTGATCCAGAAGTAATCTCATCTTATTCAATGATTGCAGCAAATGGAATGGCGTTGGTTCCAACTCCATTGCTAAATGTTGCTGGTGAAATCTACCGTGATTTAGAACATAATAAAATGGTGCGAGCGCATTATGACAATGCATTTAAATTAGCAGAAAAATATCTGAATTGTGATATTCCTGATGGGGGATTTTTTTTATGGTTGTATGTGAGTGATGATCTGAAATTTACTAAATTATTATGGCAGCATATGGCGATAAAAGTCATTCCGGGCAGTTATATGGCGGTTCCCAATGGAGGTATTAACCCAGCCGCTGGTTATGTAAGGATCGCAATGGTTCATCAGCTTGAGGTAATTGAAGAGGCGATGCAGCGCTTACAGATATTCATCGAAGATATCTGGCAGGATAATAAAACCAATGAGTGAACAGACAAAATCTAGAGGCAAAGTAATGTCTGATAGACTTCGGCTATTTTTCTTTCGCCGAATAAAAGAGCTTATTGGAATTTTGCTTGTTTTGGGCGCAGTCTGTCTTGGTATTATTCTTGCCAGCGCGTCTGCACTAGACCCAGCACCACATGTCTCATCCGAGAGTGAGATAAAGAACTGGTTTGGATCTTTTGGTGCGTTATTATCAAATCAGCTTGTCTCCTGGTTTGGCTTCTTTGCACTATTATTTCCATTATCCTTGTTTGTTTGGGGGGTTAGAATATTTGCCCATCGCGGGGTATCATTGTGGATTTGGAGATTATGCTTGCTACCACTTTCTATTCAATTTTTGTCTGCTGGTTTTTACGGATTAGGATTTGATTTCAGAGGCATTGCATCTGCGCTGTTTCAGGCATTATTGCCTGTTATAGGCACTCGTTTAGACCAGTTGGGAATTGATAGTAGACAGGCATTAGCTCTGTTATTAGCAGTAATAGGTATTTTACTGTATGTCTGGTCAACAGCTCTTGGCAAAAAAGAAGCAGGCTTGGTATATCGGTTAGGCAAATTACTCCTTATGCCTATTTTGGCGCTTCTATCCGTAATAAAGCGTGATAAATCACAAAAGATATTGGACTTATCCCAAACAGCTATTGCAAAGCCCTCAAATAGTGCTTTTAAAAAAACACAAACGCCCTCTGCCAAGAAACAGCCAAGTCTGCGTACTAAGACTAAAGCTAAAACCAAAAAGACAGATACGTCACAGGCCGTATTTGAATTTGATGCTGATGGTAGTTTCCAGCCGCCGCCATCTTATTTGCTTAAACCACCGACAAAATTGAATTCCGCACCGCCTCAGGGATTATTGGAGGAAAATGCGGAGCAGCTTGAAACTGTATTATCTGATTTTAGAGTGCAGGGAGAAATTACTGATATCCGGCATGGCCCTGTTGTAACAAGATATGACCTAGAGCCAGCACCAGGAATTAAATCACAGCGTGTAATTGCCCTTGCCGATGATATTGCAAGGTCTATGTCCGCACTTGCTGTCAGGGTTGCTGTTGTGCCAGGACAGAATGTTATCGGCATCGAGCTGCCAAACGATATACGTCAAATAGTATTACTTCGCGATTTATTAGATTCTGATGAGTGGACAAACCATAAAGCAGACCTGCCAGTTGCTCTTGGGATGGATATTGCCGGTGCGCCTATCATTGTGGATCTGGCTAAAATGCCCCATTTGCTGGTGGCTGGTACCACAGGTTCTGGAAAATCAGTCGGTATCAATGCGATGATATTATCACTATTATATAAACATACACCTGATAGTTGCCGGTTAATTATGATAGATCCAAAAATGCTTGAGCTATCTGTATATGACGGAATTCCGCATTTATTAACGCCTGTGGTTACAGATCCTGCAAAGGCTATTATGGCACTTAAATGGGCGGTAAGAGAAATGGAAAGCCGCTATCGCAATATGGCCAAGATAGGCGTTCGTAATATCACAAGTTATAATGAGCGCCTTGCATTAGCGCGCTCTAAGGGGGAGGTGATATCCCGCAGGGTTCAAACAGGGTTTGATCAAGAAACAGGTCGTCCTGTATTTGAAGAAGATATGCTTGACCTTACGCCACTTCCCTACATTGTTGTGGTGATTGACGAGGTAGCAGATCTGATGCTGGTTGCTGGTAAAGAGATAGAAGCAGCAGTTCAGAGATTAGCACAAATGGCACGTGCTGCTGGAATTCATGTTATTATGGCCACTCAGCGCCCGTCTGTAGATGTAATCACAGGTACTATAAAAGCCAATTTTCCAACCCGTATTTCATTTCAAGTGACATCACGAATTGATAGCCGAACTATCTTAGGCGAGCAAGGTGCAGAGCAATTACTCGGCAAAGGAGATATGCTATATATGGAAGGCGGCGGAAGGGTTACCAGAATTCACGGACCATTTGTTGATGATGATGAGGTAGAACAGGTTGCCTCTTATTTGCGTCAACAAGGAGAGCCTGAATATGACGAGAAAGTAACAGAAGATATAACCGAAGGTAATGCTAGCTCAGGGGATGGCGTAGGTGCTGCCTCAAGCGGTGAGGAAAGTCTATATGACCAAGCAGTAGCCTTGGTTATCCGAGAACAGCGCGCTTCTACAAGTTTTGTTCAACGCCATCTTCGAATTGGATATAATCGAGCGGCAACGCTTATTGAAGAAATGGAAACAGCTAGAATTATCAGTAAGTCTAATCACGTTGGAAAAAGAGAGGTTCTGGTAAGTAATGATGAACTGTAATATCACAATCAGACATATCTGCGATGAAAGTAGGATAAGCAAGCTATATCTTGCGGGCTTCTTCCTACTTTTGGCCATTATAATTTCGCCAAATTATTCTACAGCAGATACATCAAACGCAGAGCTTATTGCGCGGGCTGAAAAGACGATACAGAATATTTCAACATTGCAGGCAGACTTTACCCAGATTTCTTCTGACGGGAGCTATGCAGTTGGCACTTTATATTTTCGCAGACCCTTTCAAATGCGTTTGGAGTATAATCTTGACGAGCCGTATAATCTAATAACCACACAAAGATGGCTTATTATAGATGAGCCAGCTGATAAAAAGGCATCAAATTATCCAATTTCTGAAACCCCTTTTGCTCCCTTATTGAAGGATACGATATCCTTGATTGGAGATGATTTTAGCACAACCAGCCGAACATCTGATGGTCTGGTTGAAATAAATTTGCGTAAAGATTCAGGTGAGAATGCCGGCGAATTAATTTTGTTGTTCGAGCCAAATGACATGAATTTGCGGGGTTGGATAGTGATAGATACCTTGGGGGTTAAAACTAAAATTACCTTGCAAAATGAAATTTATGGGCGAGAATTAGCAAATAAATTATTCGGGAAGCCGTTATATTAAGTCATTTTGACTTAATATAGCTTAGTAAAAATCTTGAAAGCAACTATATTATGAGGATTGCCACTTGGAACATTAACTCTGTTAGATTACGTCTCTCGCAGGTTTTGCGTGTGCTGGAAGAGTATGATTTTGATGTATTATGCCTTCAGGAAACAAAAACACAAGATGTGAGTTTTCCTGCGAATGAGATAGCAGAGGCAGGATGGCCATATCAGGCGATAAGAGGGGAGAAATCCTATAATGGGGTTGC